>CALJYC010000277.1 GCA_937984275.1 uncultured bacterium
TTCTCCTTAAGGTCCGGGATATTCCGGATCCACGTCGCCCCAGTCTTTCGAGTGGGCGTGTGTACCACGACTTCCCCCGTGTTCCAATTCAAGTGAAACAACTTAGGAGATCCCGCTCGGAGGTGCCAGCGCCGAGCGTCAGCACCTGGCCCGCACACTTCCCGGCGCGGCGGGGGATCCCGCTGTTATCTACTTGTTTTGACAGTGATTTCGCGGTTGGCCTGATTCCCCGAAGCATCGAAAGCGCGAATTGCGACGATATGGATACTTTTTGAGAGATCGCCCAGCGGGACGTCGAAGCCCTCGCTCGGGCTGTCTAGCAGCGAGTCTGTAGGGAACACGTCGCGCCACGGGCCCGCATCGATCGACATCTGAATCCGCGCGATCGGACCAAGCGCGTCCACGACGCGTCCCTGCACGCGCCCCTTACGCGCCTTGAGTTGCTCGATGCGGGGTGGGTGGTTGTCGACGCGAATCGGTTCCGATGTGGCGCTCGATCGTAGAGTGAGCGCGTCGGGATTGGATGGCTCATCCGAGGCTTCGACGCGTACGACGTAATACCCGTCGGGGATGCTACCGGTGTCCCAGGTGTACTTCGCCTCGGTGAGAACCGTGTCGTCGCCAAACATGTCACGCCATGCCGGTTGTCCTTCTTCCCGATAGCCGATGCGGTAGCGCAACTGATCTCGATCTGCGTTGTCGACCTTCCAGCTCAGGTCGAGGAGGGTTGTTGGCGGCGCCGGTTGGCGAGGCGCTGTCCCGCGCTTGAGCGGAGGCCGGCTGCCTTGCACGTTCGAGACTCGTGCGCGCTGATTCTGTGGCAGATAGAACAGCTCGACGGCGCGAAGCACGGCAGAGGCATCATTCGGGAGCTTGGCGCGCACCTGAATGAACCGTCCTGGTGGGCTCGCGACAACCCCAGGCTGCTTGAGATCCTTCGACCACGCGCTCCACGTTTCGCCTGGTTCCTTCGTATTGCCGGAGCGTGTTTGGAAAACGATGCGCCCGCGACCTCGCCACGTGAGCCGGCCCCACTTCGATGCGAAGCTCGCGTCGAGCGCCTTGCTGGTCCAGGCCGCGCCGCGCCGCGTTCCCGGTTGCACGCGGTAGATGGCCGCGCCGTCGCCGGTGACGAACGAGGGGTTCTTTGCGCGAAGGTCGAGAGCCAGGACCTGCCGTTCTTCGACGTCGACCCAGATCGAATAGCTCGCGTCGGGCTCGACTCGCAGAATGCGGCCTTCGTGACCGCCGCCCGCATAGATCGCGCCGTCCGTCCCCCACTGAACTGTGGTGAAATGTGTATCCTTGCGGCTTACCAGCATCTCGGCGCGACCTTCGGCGTCGACGCGCCATAGCTCCCCGCTTCCAGGGCGGGGTCGGGTGGCTGGGCGCCCCGGGGGAGCCGCTCGCGCGGGGGACGGCTTGAACTGGCTCCCCGGCGCGGTCTTGAACTTGTTCGCGGCAACGGCGAGCTTCCCGTCGTGATAGTCGATCGCCGTGACCTCATTGCCCGGGAAGTCGTGCACGACCTCGACTGTGTTGTTCGGCCGGATCCGCAGCACCACGGCGTCGTCGCTGGTGCCGGCGTAGATCGTCCCCTTATCGTCTCCGGTGAGCGTCATGATATGGGAGGCCTCCGCACCGTGGAGCTTCCTGGCGCGCCCGACCGAGTCGATCGCGAACACCTTCCCCTCGGGGCCCGTTCCGGCGATCAGCTGCCCGCGCTTCTTGTCATAGTGAAGCGCCCAAATGTGTTTCGCGCCTTCGGGGATCGAGAAACGCTTCATCGTTCCGGACTTCGGGTCGATTCGGTAGATTCGACCGTTGGGCAACGTGCCCGCGTAGAGCGCGCCGTCGCGCCCAAACGCCAGCGAAGAGACGAGCAGCTCGCCCGTGTTGGCAAACACCTTCACGTTCTTTCCATCGAAGCGGTAGACGACGCCGTTGGTGCCGGTCCCGATGAACGTCGTGCTGCCTCGTTGAGCCACGCTGTAGGCGAGAGGGACGTGTTCGAGCTCGATCCTCTTCGTAGCCGCACCAACCCTCACCGAGCCGTCGGAGCGGACTGCCGCGCCCTCGAACTCGCCCTCAAAAAACGCATCCGCGCTATCGAGCACGAAGCTTTGAGTGGTTACCGCCGCGACGCTCGCGGCCGTTGCGAGCACCAGGCCTACCAACGCGATTCGAATAGTCGTCTTTGAGATGTTCATCGTTTTGTTACTCGCCGAGAAGCTGGTCCCGTCCCACCGCACGGACGCGAAGCGCAAGGTTGGCGCTGCCGACCACGACTTGTTGTAGCTTGATCTCCGTACGTGATTGCGTGACGAACGGTCGGCTGTCTTCCGTGCTACTGACGAGCTGAAGCGAGTTCAGCGCGGAGGCGGGGAGCGAATCGACCACGTGGCCCTCGAAACGAAGGCCCCGCGTCGGCATTTGAAGCGCCACGACCAAGGAGGTGGCGGGATAGCGCCGCTGAGCTTGTTCGATCAGGTCGCCTAGCGAGCCCGGCCGCGGCTGCTCGATTGCAATCTGGTTACCCGCAGCCACGGCCACCCGGACGGTCTTCCCGGCCGCGGCGGTCGGAATCCGGACCTGAACGGCGCGGATGGTGTCGGGCTGGTCGACACGGCGCAGTCTGACGTAGATCGTCACTTCCTCGCCGGGGTCAACCTCGTCGTACGCCACGGTGGCATCCGAGACTTGAAACACCTCACGGCTGCGCTCCAGATCGAGCTCCAGGTCGATCGAGGTTACACGGGAGCTCTCAAATACGTTGGCAAACGCGGCTTCCATGAGCCCGAACATCCGCAAGTGCGAGAACACAGCCGGGCTCGCGGCCCCCATTGGGGAAAACCCTTGCTCATCGAGCGAGATGACGCCGTGCCCCTCGATGCCAACTTGGCTCCTCGCCCTGAAGATGACGTCGGTGACATCAGCTGCGGTCGATTTGACCGCGTTCGCGATCACGGCGTACACGATCGACGGCGTGAGGGCGCGGTGGCTCGCTACGTCGACGCGCCACTCGGTCTTTGGAGCGCCTTCGACGCCGTTCACTTTCACACGGACCGGAATGCGCGCCGGCTCGATGTCCGGGTCGATGACGATGGCCGGCTGCCGGTCTTGTACCAATGCGCCGAGTGGTTGGCCGGCCTCCGCGATCTTGAAGGAGCGGACCTCACTCACCAAGACGTGCAGCACCCGCGCCGTCGCGGTCGGAAGCCCGGTGGCGCCGGCCTCCATCATCGGGTGACCGAAGGCGAGGGTTCGTCCTCCGTTGCCGACGTACGTCACTGTCCCGACTCCGGTCATCGAGATGTCCCCACGCGCGAGCTCGACGGCGACGGCTCCGCCAGGCTCAAAAGCCGCCGGGCCGACCTTCGAGTTGCCCCCCACACTCGACTGCGTGGCGACGAAGCCGAGTGGCTCCAGCTCCTCGGCGAGCATGTGGGCGACGGAGTCGTGCAGACCTCCGAGCATGATCGGCGTCGCGGCGCGATGGAGGCCGACTGGGGCCAGCGTGTCGGCTCTCTGTTGTTGGAGCGCGCGAATCGTGGAGAGGGCGCTCACCTCGTGGTCCCCAACAAAGGGTGGCAGACCCGCGAATCGTTCGTTCGACGGGGCGCGATGGCTAGACTCGGCGCGCGGCCCGTTCGGAAGCGGCTTGGCTCCAGGGAACATGTCCAGGCGTACTGGGCGTTTGAGCTCCGCCAGCATGTTGGCGATCGGGGTCACTCCGACCACCGGGTCGGAGCCGGAGCTCCAGCCGTATGCGTACGCGCCCGCCAGGCGGCCCTCTAGATAAATAGGGCTCCCGCTCATGCCGGCCACGCCCCGGGCCCTGTCGAGGAGCGGGTGCGGCGTTCGAATCAGGATCAGGTCCTGACTGGGTCGGAAGTTACGAAGGACATCGATGACCTCGACGTCAAACCGCTCCGGCTCCGTGCCCCGGAAGACCGAAAGACCGTAGCCCTTCATCCCCGGACGGATTTCGTCGACGTGGATGAAGCCCGGCGTCGATTGAGCGACGGCGGCGCCCAAGACCAACAGGCTCAGCACAAAACACAAGCCGGACAGCAGTCGCTTCACACCTAAGAAGCCTAACAGGGCTACTCCGCGGGGGCCGGTGTAAGTTGAAGAGACTCGATCAGAGCCCGCAACGCTTCGAAGCGGAACGGCTTGGTCAGGTAGGCGGTGACATAGGACGAACGCTCTTTGGCAATGGGCCCCGGCGTCCCCTCATCCATCAGGATGACCAACAGGTCGGGGTTCCACTCGCGGAGCTGCCGGGCGACGTCGATACCGTTCGTGCCCGGTAGGTTCGACGCCACCAGAGCCAGATCCGCGTCCCATTGCTCGATCACCGTGAGGGCGCCTTCTCCCGAGCTAGTGCCAACGACGCGGTTGCCATCGACCGTCAGCATGCGTGCGAGGCTCCACTGAAGGTCCGGGTCGCTCTCCACCAGCAGCACGCTTCGGTGTCGCGGACGGCTCTCCGCGATCGTCCTCGCCGCGTTCTCCAGCTTTTGTGCTCTTGCTTGGGGTGCCATGTTCGGTGCTTGGTCGCTCGTTTGCGGAGACCACAGACCAACGCCTAGCGCCTGTCTGTTGTTCCCGCGTCCCCGACCGAGGTCCATCATAAAGAGGTCCGGCCCTCGGTGCAATCGACGCCTTGGCCTATTCGTGAATCACCTGATACCGGTGGGAAAACCGAGGGCTACGCGGTCGCTCTGGGTGCGGTTTGGGCATTGTTCCCGCGCGACTGGCCCGGCTGAACCGGGTCCTCGCCGTGGAAGGTTTGGCCGCTGCGGGCGATCTCTTCGAGCACCGGCGCGGGCGAGAACCGGGGTCCGAGTTGCTTCTCTAGCTCGCGCAGGCGCCCGAGGATTTCCTTGGCACCGACCTGGTCGACGAAACGGAACGGGCCGCCGCGGAAGGGCGGGAAGCCGAGCCCGAACACCGCGCCGACGTCGCCGTCGCGCGCACTCCGAAGGATACCTTCGCCAAAGCAGCGGCACGCCTCGTTGACGAACTGAAGGGCGCAGCGCCAGGCGATGTCTTCGCTGCTGATGCTCTTGTTGGTGGGGCTGACACCGAGGACCTCGTAGACCGACTGGTCCACCCCCTTCTTCTTGTCGCCGTAGAGATAGAAGCCGCGGCCGTTCTTTCGACCGTAGCGCTCGTCCTCCATGAGCTTCTGCATGCCCTCGGGCGGGCTCAGACGTTCGCCAAACGCGTCGAGCATGATCTTGCCGACCTTGGCGCCGACATCGATGCCGACCTCGTCGGTCAGCTTGATCGGTCCCACCGGGAAGCCCCAGTTGAGCATGGCCGTGTCGATCTTCTCGATGGGCACCCCTTCTGCGACGAGGTGCGCGGCTTCGTTCATCATCGGAGCGAGAACACGGCTCGTGTAGAAGCCGACGCCGTCGCGCACGACGATGACGTGC
>CALJYC010000278.1 GCA_937984275.1 uncultured bacterium
CTCGACGTCGGCGAGGGGATGGCGGTTCTGCGATTGATCAGAACGCTTGCCGAACGTAACCACACACTGATCGTCGTGCTGCACGACCTCGCCGACGCGCGCAGCACGACCGACCGCGCGCTCCTGTTGAAGGACGGCCGCGTCGCCGAGCAGGGAGATACTGCGGTGGTGGTCAGTGCCGATCCGATTCGAGCGGTCTATGGCGTCAAGCTCATCGAGAACGCGCGAATCGGATTCGAGCCTGACCCCGAGGGCACTGGCCCTGAGTGATATGAGGCATGCCAACGCAGTCAATAGTGCGCTTCTGGTCGTCGCGTTGATCGTGGCCGCTTCCCTGACCGGCGCGGTCTCGAAGAGGGCCCTCCCTGAAAGTCGGGGTGAGGACGTGCGCACCGTCGGGGATGCGACGGGCGAACGCATCGCGGTCCGCGACTACACGCGCATCGTGAGCACGAGCACGATCGCAGACCAGGTCCTGCTCGAGATCATCGAGCCGAGCCGTTTACTTGCCGTCAGCGGTCATACACTCCGAACCCAAACGTCTCAAACCTACGCAGACAAGATTGGAGTCGAACGCGCGCGCGACATCGAAACGATCATCGAGCTCCGGCCTGACATCGTGTTCATCAACAACTTCATCGATCGACGCCAGGTCGAGCGCCTCAAAGACGCCGGTCTCAACGTTTTCGACCTGGGGGAGATGCGCGGCTTGGAGACCCTGCTGCCGAACATCGGACAACTAGCCGCAGTGCTCGACGTTCCGGATCGCGGAGAGAAGCTGGCCGACGACCTGCTACGCAGGCTGGCAGCGGTGTCCGCGGGCATTCCGGACGGGGACAGGCGACGCGGCCTCTACGTCGGAGTTCACGGCGACCGGCTCTATGGTGGCACGGCGGGAACGAGCTTCCACGACGTGCTCGTCGCCGGAGGCCTCATCGATGTGGCGAAAGAGGCGGGCTTCAACGGATGGCCCGCGTATACCAACGAACAGTTGCTCAGCCTCGACCCGCCGTGGATCGTCACCAACCCCGGCACCGAGCGCTCTCTTTGCCGGCATCCCGGCTTCCACTCGCTCTCGGCCTGCAGAACCGGCCAAGTTCGCAGCATCGAAACCGACCTGCTGACGGACCCTGGCCTGGGGATTGTGCAAGCTGCCGAAGCGGTACACGCCGCAGTGTACGGCGACGGAATCTAGTCGAGCAGCGCAGGCAGCAGCTCGCTGTATGCATCCGTTCGCTGAAACTGAGGGAACTCCTCGGCGACATTGTCGGGACATCGAAACAAGATCCCGCGGTCTGCCTCCTTCAGCATCGTCGTGTCGTTGTAGCTGTCGCCGGCGGCATGCACCCGAAACCCTATATTCTTGAGCCCCGCGACGGCCTTGCGCTTGCCGTCAGGGATTCGGAGCCTGTAATCGGTCACCCGATTGGTCTCGTCGGTCAGTAGCTCGTGGCAGAAAAGCGTCGGCTGCCCGAGTTGCCGCATGAAAGGCGCGGCGAACTGGTAGAAGGTGTCGCTCAGGATGATCAGCTGCGTCCGGTCGCGAAGCTCATCGAGAAACTCCTTCGCGCCAGGAAGCGGCTCCATCGTTCCGATGACGTCGTCGATGTCCGAGAGCTTGAACCCGTGCTCGTCGAGGATCTCGAGCCGGCCCCGCATGAGCTTGTCGTAATCCGGCTCGTCCCGCGTGGTGCGCCGCAGAGCGTCGATCCCGGTCTTCTCGGCGAACGCGATCCACACCTCCGGGATGAGGACTCCTTCGAGATCGAGGCAGACGACGAGTGGCGGCATGACGGGTACTCCGATGCCCAAGCTGGGCAGCTGTGCGAGTGCGCTTCGTCTACCCGATTTTCCGGCCTAGGCAACTCGCTTCGACTCGACAGCAGGCCGTTCGCAGGTCACGAGTGGTAGGTTAATGAAGTTCCGGAATGCGATCTTTGCCGGCGGAGGCAGCCGCTGTTTTTGGCAGCTGGGCTTTTGGGAGGGCGCCAAGGAAGCAGGGCTCGATCTCCAGAGCTCGGTGAAATTTGCCGGCTCTACGAGCGCGGGCTGTGCGATGTCGACCGCGGCAGTCCTCGACCGGTCACACTACGCCCTCACGCTCTTCAAAGACTTCACCGCGCAGAACCCGAGGAACATTCACTGGAATAACATCAGCCCGTTCAAGCAGGGCACCCTGCTTCCGCATGCTCGCATGTACCGCGAAGCTCTGAAGGAGCTCATCGGACCCGATGATCTGGAGCGCCTCAAGAAGACTTCGATTCACTTCCTGATGAGCGGGTACCCGAAGTGGCTTGGCGGGACGATCGGGGCAACAACGGCGCTTTGCATTTACAGCCTGGAAAAAACGCTCCGCAAAGATCCCATCCACCCCAGGTGGCCGGCAAAAGCCGGCTTCAAGCCGCTCATCGGACGAGCGACCGACTGCCACACACTGCAGGACTACATCAGCATGGTGTTGGCGGCATCGTGCATACCTCCCATTTTGCCGGAGGGTCGCTTCGGAGGCCGAAAGGTCCTCGACGGCGGCTTGATCGAAAACATCCCCGTCCGTCTGGCCGACGAGGAGCCGGGTGAGACGCTGGTTCTGCTCAGCCGAAAGTACGAACGCGAGCTCCCGTCGACGAAGCGCGTCACGTGGGTGCAACCGTCAGAGCAGATCAAGATCGACAAGTTCGACTACGCGAACCCTGATGGGCTCCAGGAAACGTTCGAGTTGGGCATCGCAGACGGCCGGAAGTTTGGCCAGAGTTGTGTTCCAGGCGGCGACGCAACGGCAACGAACTTCGAGCTGGGTAGTACCGAGGGCCGGAGTTGTGTTCTGAACGGCGGGGCTTATAGTTCCGCGCAGTGACGCGATCAGTCCTGACACTCGTCGTTGCGCTCGCTCTCGCGTCACTCGGGGTTTGGGTAGGGAAAGGCCTCCAGCTCGATACAGGCGTCGAGGCACTCCTGCCGGCCGACTCGGTGTCGGTGTTGTCGCTCGAAGAGGCGCGCGATAAGTTCGGGCTAGAAGAGCCTCTCACGATCCTCGTGGCCTCGGACGATCCGGATCGCAACAAGGCTCTCATCGCCCAGCTCGCAGAGACATTCGCGCAGTGGCCCGAAACGGTTTGGGTCATGACCAGCTACGGCTTGGACGCACTCGCTGAGCGCGCGCTTTACTACGTTGACACCGATACCCTCTACGAATGGAGTGAGCTCGCAGAAGAGGCGCTCGATTGGGAGGTCTGCAAGGCGTCGCCGCTGTGCGTGACCATCGCCGACCCTCCGGAGCTTCCCGACAGCGACGAGGTTCGCGAAGCGGTCGATCGCTCTGCGGCGGGGACGGTGCTCCGGCAGCTCACTGGCGAATCCGCCAAGCAAGGTGGCGATGGCACCAACGGGGAAGAAGGCCCACAAGCGCTTTGCAACGATGAAGGGTCGGTGTGCGCCGTGCAGGTCATGTTGAGCGGCTCACCCGGAGACCTTGGCTATGCCCGGATGATCAAGGAGCGCGCCGAAGCGGTCATGGCGTCGTTGGCCCAGTCACAACCCGAAGGCACGCGCTTCGAAGTTACCGGCCGCTACCGCGTAGCCCCTCTCGAGCACGGCATCATTTTGAACGACCTTCGGCTGGTGTCGATCCTCGCCGCTCTAGGCTCGCTGCTCATGGTGCTGGTGTTCTTTCGTGACCTGACGGCGGTCGTGCAGCTCATGGTCCCCATGTTGAGCGGTCTGGCCGTCGCGGTCGGACTCGTCGTTCTCATCGAACCCAAAATCAACATCATCAGCGCCTCCGCGCTCGCCATCCTCGCAGGCATGGCGATCGACTTCGGCATTCACCTCTTGATGCACTACCAGTCCGCGCGAGCGGAGGGGTTGAGCCCGGCAGCGGCGGCGAAGGCAAGCGTGCAAGAGCTGTGGGTGTCGCTATTGGTCGCGGGTCTCACGACCGCTTGCGGCTTCGGTGCGCTCTCGATGACCGATTTCCAAGGGTTCTCCCAGATGGGCTGGATCGCATCACTCGGCATCATCGTGACGCTACTTTGGACGCTCGCTGTCTTCCCGAGCATGGTTCGCCTGGTCCCCGGCAGCAGCAAAGCCCATCGGCAGCCGGCAGCAAAGGACCGAAGCGCTCGCCGCGCTGCGTCGATCTTTCTGCTGGTGGGGCTCTTGGCCATTCCGTTCGCGCGACAGGTCGGGTTCGAGTCCAACTTGAGCAAGCTTCAGCCCGAGGGTATCGGCCACACCATCGACGGCTCGTTGATGCGCGCCCGCGCGGACATCAACGCGCTCTACATCGGCGAGTCCCGCGAGGCCGTGAACGCAGCGATCGAAGACCAGCTGATGACCAGAGGCGCCATGGAGACACTCGGTGTCGAGCCGGTCGTGGTCTCTGCACAGGTGATCTTTCCCGAAGACTCCGACGAAAAGACGGAGATCCTGGCTAATCTCAAAGCAACGCTCGAGCGCGCCCGACAAAAGGCGACCGAACGCGACGACACGAAATTCCTCGCGGAGCTAGACGAGCTCGAGCCCTGGGTCGACGTCGATGGGCCGCCGAAACCCGATCAGATCCCCGAGTGGCTCGCAGCAACGCTTGTTTTGAAGGACGGCTCGGTTGGCAAGAGCGGTATCATCTACGTCCCGCTACGGGGCTCTAACGCGGCAGCCATGGAACGGCTCGCCGCGTGGCTCGACGAATTGCGGGAGGCGCACCCAAAGGTTACCTTTGCATCCGCCGCGGCTCTTCTCGGCGAGGTGACGCCCGCGCTGATCGCAGATTCACCGTGGATTCTCGCCCTGGTGTTCCTCGGCTTGATCGTCGCCACTGCAATCGCAAGTCGATCCTTCTCGGTCACGCGCGACGTATTTCTCGCAACGGCATTGAGCACGATTTTCTTCGCGGCGACACTGGCCCTCTTTGGGATCGATCTTCATCTCTACAACCTCCTCGCGGTGCCGGTCGTGGTCGGTCTTTCCGTCGACGGCGCCGTGCATGTTCGTTGGGCGCACGACTACGACGGCGCGCGACAGAAGTATGCGACCTACAAGGCCGTCGCCGCGTCGACTCTCACCTCGATGGTAGCGTTCGGCGCGCTAATGACCGCGGACAGCCCGGGGCTACGGTCGTTGGGTCAGGTCGGCGTCATCGGTCTCGGCATCTCGCTGGCAGTGAACCTCCTATGGCTTCGCGCGTGGTGCGCGCCCCAGCAGCCGAAGGGAGCATGACGCAGTGTGCGGCATCGCGGGAATGCTGGCAGCCGACCTCGAGGCGTCGCCGGACGACCACGCCGTGCGACGCATGTGCGACGCAATGGTCCATCGCGGACCCGACGATTACGGATACCTGACCGATGGCCCCTGTGCGCTCGGCCATCGCCGGCTGTCGATCATCGACCTCCGCCGAGAGGGCGCCCAGCCGATGACGAACGAGGACGGCTCGATCGCGGTCGTCGTCAACGGCGAGATCTACAACTTCCAAGAGCTTCGGCGCGACCTTCAAGCCAAGGGTCACCGCTTCAAATCGCGTTCCGATTCGGAGGTGCTCGTTCATCTGTACGAAGAGGAAGGCGTCGACTTCCTAGACCACTTGCGGGGGATGTTTGCCCTCGCGCTTTGGGACGGGCCCAGGCGGCGGTTGCTGCTTGCGCGC
>CALJYC010000279.1 GCA_937984275.1 uncultured bacterium
CGACGTGATCCGTCATTTCGGCCGCGGGCGCATGTCGGACTTTCTCGGGCCCTCGGACGGCAACTATTCCACTGACCGCGGGCTCGGCATGTCTGCCGGCTACAGCGAGCAGGAGCTCCAGGATCAGATCGATCAACTCGCAGCCCGCCTCGGCGTGGATGGCCCTCAGGCGCAGCAGGACGTTGACGACTTCGTGGATGGCATCAACCAATATATCGAGGACGTAAAGAGTGAGGCCCCGGGGGCGGAACCCCTTCCCATCGAATATGAGCTCCTGAACCTCGAACTGCGACCGTTCACCGGGCGTGATGTCATCGCCGTAACCACTCTCATCTTCTCCTTTTTCGCGACCGGAGGCGGCGCCGAAGATAGCCAAGTGCGATTGCTGCATGGCCTCGACGAGCTGTACCCAGACGATCCGCAGGCTGCATGCCAACTTTGGCGCGACATACGGCAGGCGGACGACCCGGAACGACCGAACACCACCGACGTGCGTTTTGAATCCCAATCACCGCCCACCATCGACGAAACGGCTTGCCCGCTCGAGCCTGGCTTCGAGGCGACGTTCCCGGGTGCGGTTCTGTTTGATCCCGATAGCCTGGAACAGCTCGACTTGCTGAGCATAGAGGACTGCGTCGAGCCCGGGATCGCCATGCCGGGCGAGGTAGAGTGTCCCAATTTTGGCGAAGACGTCGTCGACGATCCGGTTACCCTTACCGCTGCCGCCCCAATGTTGGATGCGGCGCAGCTGATGTCGATAGCCAGCATCCCGGCCTCGCTCGGGGCAGGTGGGGTCTGCTCGTTCGGCGATCTATCGACGCAGCGGTTGGGGGCGGACCGCGAGCGCGCCCTCGCTACGGTGGAAGGCGTGCTCCTGGCGTTACGGGGGGACAGCTACAGGGCTGCCATGTCCAATGCGATCCTAGCCAGCGCGGATGAAACCGAGTCAGGTCACCCGATCGCCGTGTTCGGTCCGCAGACTGGCTACTTCTCGCCGCAGATCATGATGGAGTTTGCTCAGCACGGCGGCGGCATCCACGGCCGCGGCATGGCGTTCGCGGGGATGCCCTACGTGATCATCGGTCGAGGCATCGATCACGCCTTCAGTGCAACGTCTGCGGGGGACGACATCATCGATATTCGCGTACTACGTCTTTGCGAAGAGGATGGTGGCGAGGCGACGCGTGACTCGACGGGCTATCTCTACAACGACGTCTGCACGCCGATGCTGCAGCGCGACGATGAATGGACCGCGGAGACCAATTTTCTCACTTTGGGAACTCCGAACCAAAAGGTAACTCGCCATGTGCTCCGGGCGCCCGACTACGGGCCGGTGTATGCCACGGCGACCGTCAACGGTGAGCCGGTGGCTCTCGTCATCCAACGTTCGACCTTCTTTGGTGAGGCTGACTCGGTGAAGGCCTTCCTCATCACTAGTCGCAATGAGGTCACCGATCCGGATTCCTTCTTCGAAGCGTTCAGCCACATCACCGGTACCTTCAACTGGTTGTACCTCGACTCCGAGAACATCGCCTATTTCAACTCGAGCTTGCTCCCGATCCGCGCCGACGGAATCCATCCCGATCTTCCGCAATGGGGCACCGGTGAGTTCGATTGGCAGCAGACCGGCACCGGCCGCGCCAACCCCGACTTCAGTTTCGACAACTACCTGCCCCTGGAGAATCATCCACGCGAGGCGAATCCAACGTCGGGTTATTTCATCAACTGGAACAATGGACAGGCGCCTGGCTTCTACGCCAACGACGGTCAGACTTCGTGGGGACCCATTTACCGCTCGGACATGCTGAAAAAGCGCCTAGAAGCCTACCGCGCTCAAGATGGCAGTCCGTTGCATACCCGCGCCAGCATGGTCGAGGCGATGATCGACGCCGGCACGACCGACCTCCGCGGCCAGGAGATTCTACCATCGGTATTTGCCATTCTTGACGACGTGAGTGACCTCGATGACTTCGAGCAAGAAGTGGTCCAGCTCATGAAGGACTGGGTGGTCCACGGGCCGAGCGATGTGGGGTCCATGCGTCGTGATCGAGACGGTCCCGGCCTAGATACCGAAGCCCTGGTCTACGAGGACCGTTCGGCCGTCGCGTTCATGGATGCCTGGTGGAACAACCTAATCGACACGGTGCTGCCACAGCTTACCGCGGTAGAGGACCTCGGTGTCATGGTCGGTGGCCGGCACAATGCGCCAGGTGGCGGCGGTTCGGCCTTCCAAGGCGGTTACTACGGGTACGTGCTTCGGGTGCTTGAGATGGCACTCGGGCAGAGCGGGACGCCCTACCAGCAACTCAAGTGCGCGAATACCGGCGTGCGAGCGGATTGCCGCGCCGCGCTGGTCGCGAGCTTGCGCCAGACCATCACCGACCTCGGGACCGACACGGCCGTATGGGATCCGACGCTCGAAGCCGGCGATGCCATCAATCACACTGCGCTCGGGTTAGCCGATCCACCCGACATCCACTGGCAGAACCGTCCGACCTGGCAGCAGGTCATTCAGCCTACCGTGGATGTGTTGCAGTAGCTTCGGGTAGCACGCGTCAGCAACGGTGCACTTGGAGATGACACGTTCCCCCGTGGCTCAGTCGGTGGGGTAGGTGAAATCTTGGAACCGGACTCTGTAGAAGAGGGAGTACATCAGTGGAACGAAGCCTAGGGTGAGCATCGTGGAGAAGGCTAGGCCGAACATGATGGCTATGGCTAGGGGTTGCCACATGGCTTCGCCGCCCGCGTAGAGGGGGACCAAGCTGGCGATGGTGGTTGCCGTCGTGAGCATGATGGGGCGGAATCGTTGTTGCGCCGCTTGGATGACAGCGTGTGGTGGGCTGAGGCCGTTTTCGGTTCTTTCGATTTCGATTCGGTCGATCAGAACGATGCCGTTGTTGATGACGATGCCTGCCAGCGACACGATGCCTAGCAAGGTCATGAAGCCAAAGTACCCGCCCGGCAGGCCGAGCACGTCCACCGTGACGAGCCCGATTGCCACCCCCACCAACGCGAAGAGAATCGTCGCCAGAACGATGGTGGGCTTTCGAAGCGAGTTGAACTGCCAGACGAGAAGCATGATGATCACCATCCCTGCGATCGGAAGCTTGTCGGCGATCGACGCATTCGCTTTGCCCGAGCCCTCCACTTCACCGCCGAACTCGTACCGGTAGCCGATCCCCCACTCCTCTTTCTGCTCCTCGAGCCAGGGTTCGAGCTCTGCGATCACGTCGAACGCGGTGACGCCTTCGATGACGTCGCTGTCGATCGTAATGGTCCCGTACCGGTCGCGGCGAAGAATCTCGGACGATTCCCACTGCAGATGTCCAGCCGCGACTTGAGTAAGGGGTACTGAGCTGCCGTCTTGGGAAAACACGCTCAGCGTTGCGAGCCGGTCGATGTTTCGGCGACCCTCGGCGACCGACCTCAGGACGACCGGAATCGTCTTGTCGTCTTCGCGGTACTGAGTGGTCTCGTACCCGCTCAGGAATGTTTGGAGCGACGTTGCGACATCTTCGTTGCTGATGCCTGCGCGGCGTGCGCGGTCCTCGCTCACATCGATGACCATCTTCTTCACACGGGGGCCCCAGTCGTCGCCCACATTGCGGGTGTCGTTCCGGTCATTGAGCCATTGCTTCACGGTGTCGGCGATTTCGAAGGTCCGGTCGATGTCCTTGCCGGAGATGCGCACTTCGATCGGTTTGGCGACCGGCGGACCATTGCCGAGCGGGCGAACATACGGACGAACGTCCGGATACCGTTCGGTAAGGTAGTGTTCGAGGCGCTTCATGATGCTCGGCACGATTTCCGCGTTCGTCGTGGAGAGCATCGTCTCGGAGAACCGGGGCCGGGGGGCGTTCGGGTTGTATCCAAGGGTAAACCGCGGAGGGGTGGTGCTGATGAACGATGCCCAGTGTGTGACGCCTTCGCGGTCCTCGGTTTCGGTCAACTCCCGCTCGATGAACGAGTCCATGTCTTTGATCATGCTCTCGGTCGTGCGAATAGAGCTTCCCGGTGGGAACGTGAACTCGGCTACGAAGAAGTTGGTGGTTTGCGTGGGGAAGAACATCTGTGGGACGAACTTGTAGAGCTGCATCCCCGCCAGGAACCCGACGATGGCCACCGTAATGCTGAGCACCGGGTGACGGAGGATCGCCAAGATCGCGCGCCGATAGAGCCGATAGAAGCCCGAGTCGAAAGGCTCCTCGATCGCCTGTGGTTTCAGGAAGCGGACGCATAGGAGCGGGATCATCGTGAGCGCCAGGACCCACGAGATCAGAAGGGTGAGGGTCACGACCGAAAAAAGGACCCCGGTGTATTCACCCACCGCGGATTCCGCGAGACGAATGGGCAAGAAGGCCGCTGCGGTGGTGAGTGATGCGATGAGTAGCGGCACGCGGAGCTCGTTCGTAGCCCCCATGGCCGCGGAGGTACCGCTTTCACCGGCAGCCATGCGCACCATGATCGATTCCGAGACCACGATGGCGTTGTCGACCAGCAGACCCAGCGCGATGATGAGCGCCGCCAGCGACATCTGGTCGATCTGAATGTCGAAGATACTCATCGCCCACATGGTGATGATCATCGTGACGGGCACCAGCGTTGCGACGACCAGGCCCGTCCGCAGACCCAAGGTGAGCAGCATGACCACGAGGACGATGGCCACCGCTTGCACAACGCTTTCCACGAAGTCGTCGACCTTCTGCTCGACTCGGCTCGGCTGGAAGTAGGTCTGATAGAACTCGACGCCGTGTGGGTACTGCTCTTGGATGTACTGAAAGAACCCTTGGAGCTCCTTGCCCAGCTCGATGAGGTTGCCGCCCTCGGCCATCGACACGGCAAGGTTGAGGGCGGGCTTGCCTTCGGCGCGTACCAGCGCTTCCGGTGGGTCCACGTAGCCGCGGTAGATGTCAACGATGTCTTCGAGGTAGACCAGCTCGTCGGTCCTCGGCAGTCGAACCACGTTGCGCCGGAGCTCCTCGACCGAGCTGAAATTGCCGCTGGGCTCGAGCGCGATAGTTTCGTTCGCGACGTCGATTTCCCCGCCCGGTTGGATGATGTTGCGTTGCTGAAGGGCATCCTTGAGGAAGTCGGGGGTCATCCCGATGCGGCTCAGCTGCGCGTTGTCGTACTCGACGAACAGACGCTCCTCCTGAGCGCCGAGGATGTCGACCTTGGCGACCGACTTGATGCGGAGCAGCTCATCGCGCAGGTCGTCCGCGATGTCCTTCAGCTCCATGTAGGAGAAGCCGTCGCCCGTCATGCTGAACATGATCGGATAGACATCGCCAAACTCGTCATCGACGAAGGGCCCGTTGATGTCCTCGGGCAGGTCGGGTTCAACACTGTCGACCTTGCGTCTCAAGTTGTCCCAGATGGGGCGCATCTCCTTGAACTCCTCGCGGATGTTCACGTAGATGACCGAGACGCCCGTGCGGCTCTCGCTGTTGACCCAGTCGATCTCCGGGATCTCCTGAACGACCTTCTCGATCGGGTCGGTGATCAGTTGCTCGACCCGCTCCGGGCT
>CALJYC010000280.1 GCA_937984275.1 uncultured bacterium
ACCCACCGCCGCGAAGTCGACGCTGTGAATCGCCGCCAACACACGGGCGAGCTCCTCGTAAATCGCCCGACGCTCGTCGGGCTCGAGCTCCGGAAGCTGCACGTTCCAAAAGATGCGCCCCTGAACGTACTCCATGACGAAAAAGGACGTGCCTATCACCGAATCGTCTTCGCAAAGCGCGTACATCGTCGCAGTGGGCACATCGGTATCCGCAAGCGCGCGCATCACCCGATACTCACGGTCGACTGCATGCGCCGACTGCAAGAGCTCGCCCGGCGGCTTCTTGCGCAAGGCGTACTGACGCTCGCGGTCTGCAAGCCAATAGGTCGGATTGGATTGCCCGCCCTTGAACTGACACACCTGCAGCGAGCCCGTGTACCCATCGACGTGCTCCGCCATCCACGCGTCGAGTCGCGCTTCATCGAAACGATGCGCGTCTCTGACGGGTCCAGCATTTTTCGGGGGCACCGGCGGCATACGTCCTCGCTTTCAGAAGGTCGGGAGCTTATCATGCCGAGCCCACTACGGAGGCTATCGATGGACTTCAGTACACCGCCCGAGCTCGAAGGCCTTCTGCGCAGAGCGAGTGAGTTCATGGACGCCGAGGTCTACCCGCTCGAAGCGACCGCGCGTCAGTCGTTCGAGGAGGTGGTGCCGGCTGCCGACGAAGCACGTGAGCGGTGCAAGGCTGCAGGCCTTTGGGCTCCACAAATGCCGACCGAGTACGGCGGGATGGGGCTCGACTTTCTCCCGCACGCGCACATGAGCGAAACGCTCGGCCGGAGCCCACTGGGGCACTATGTCTTCGGATGCCAGGCCCCGGACGCGGGCAACATGGAGATTCTGCACAAGTTCGGGACCGACCCGCAGAAGAAGCGATGGCTCCAGCCGCTGGCTGCTGGGGAAATCCGGAGCTGCTTCTCGATGACCGAACCGGATCGCGCCGGCTCCAACCCGACTTGGATGGACACGACGGCGATTCGTGACGGCGATGATTACGTCATCAACGGACGAAAGTGGTTCACCACGGCAGGGCACCTCGCCGATTTCGCTATCGTCATGGCGGTGACCAACGCGGACGCCCCACCCCACATGCGGGCGAGTCAGATCATCGTCCCGACCGACAACGCGGGCTTCCACCACATCCGGCGCCTCTCGATCATGGGTGACGTCGGCTACGGCTGGCAAAGCCACTCTGAGGTGGCCTACGAAGATTGTCGTGTTCCCATCGAGAATCTGCTCGGACAGGAGGGTTTTGGCTTTTCAATCGCGCAGGAGCGCCTGGGCCCAGGGCGCATTCACCACTGCATGCGATGGCTCGGGATTTGCGAACGGGCCTTCGATTTGATGTGCGAGCATGCCACAGGACGAATGGTGGCGCCGAATCGCCCGCTCGGCACCCAGCAGGTCATCCAGCATTGGATCGCCGAAAGCCGCGCCGAGATCGACTCCGCCAGGCTGATGGTCTACCAAGCGGCCTGGAAGATCGATCGCGAGGGCACCCGGGCCTCCCGCAACGAGATCTCGGCGATCAAATTCATGGTGGCAGGGATTCTGCAGCGGGTTCTCGACCGGGCGCTCCAGGTGCACGGCGGCCTCGGCATGACCGACGACACGCCCCTGGCCTGGTTCTTCCGGCACGAACGCGCAGCCAGGATCTATGACGGCCCCGACGAGGTTCACAAGTCCGCCCTGGCTCGCTCGATTCTCAAGAAGTACGGCATTGAGCTAGGGTCCCAAGGGAGCTAGGTTGCACCGCGTGAGGTGGGCACAATATCCGCGCCTGAGCTTCCGCGGCTTTCTGATCGCCAGCGTACTCCTGTGCACTGCGCAAGTGACCTTCGGGCAGAAGCCCGACAAGGGCGATGACGATTCCGGGTACCGCCCCGCCCCGAGCGCCAACGTCGCGGGCGATGTGCAGGCCCTTCCGATCGACGCCGCGCCTGGCAGCCAAGTCGTGGTTGTGGCGATCGACCGCACGGTCGAGCTCGGGCTTGCAGCGTTCGTGCGCCGCGCAATCGAGTCGAACCCCGACGCCGCCGCAATTGTGCTCGACGTCAATACGCTCGGCGGGCGTGTCGATGCCGCGATTCAGATCCGCGACGCATTGCTCGAAGCCGAGCCACGCACGGTCGCCTTCATCCACCCGCGCGCGATCAGCGCCGGGGCTTTGATCAGCCTGGCCTGTGACAACGTGATCATGACGGAGGGCGCAACGATCGGCGCCGCTACACCCATCCAGGCCGCACCGGGCGGTCAAGCCGAAGCGGTGGGCGAAAAGATGGTGTCGTACATGCGCGCTGAAATGCGCTCCACCGCCGAAGCCAATGGCAGGCGTGGCGACATCGCCGAGGCCATGGTCGACGCCGACGTGGTCATCGATGACATCGTCGAAGCCGGCAAACTGCTGACCCTCGACACAGACCAGGCGATCAAAATGGGCATGGCCGACGCAAAGGCCGCCGACCTCGACGAGGTGTTCAGCATCCTCACACTCGAGAACCCCGAGATGACCGATGTCGAGCTCAACTGGGGCGAGGAAATCGCGCGCTGGCTCACCGAACCGACGGTGAGCGGACTTCTGCTCTCGGTCGGCATGCTCGGCCTGATGGTCGCCTTCTACACCCGAACCGTCGGTGCGTTCACCCTCGTCGGCTTCATCGCGCTCGTATTGTTCTTTGGCGGCCATGCGGTCGTGCATCTCGTTGGCTGGGAAGAAGCTCTGATGTTCCTCGTGGGCGTCGTTCTCGTCATCGTCGAGATCTTCTTCGTTCCCGGCCTTGGTGTGCCGGGCGTGCTCGGCTTGATCTTCGTCATCGCCGCGCTGGTGCTCGCGTTGATCGGCATCCCACTCGACGTCTCATTCGAGACCGGAGTGCTCGCAGACGCAATGACTCGCGTCTTGCTCTCCCTACTCGGCTCGTTCGTTTTGGCGCTCGTGTTCATGCGCCTGCTGTCGAAGACTGCAATGGGCAAGAGCTTCGTCCTAGAGGATGCCGAGACGGGTTTCCTCTCGGCACCGAGTGCGTCCGACCTCGTCGGGCAAATCGGTGAAGCCCTAACGGACCTGCGGCCAACCGGCAAGATCGTCATCGACGGACAGCGCCACGAAGCCACCAGCGAGCGTGCGTTCATCGCACTCGGGTCGCGTGTTCGAGTGATAGGCACGGACGGGCCAGCCCTCGTCGTCCGTCCCGAGGAGGATGCATGAGCGCGCTCATCATCGCCGTGGTCCTCGTGCTCGGGTTGATCTTGCTCTTCACCGAGGTGGCGGTGGTTCCCGGATTTGGCGTGGCCGGCGCGCTGGGCTTGATGGCGCTCGCCGCAGGCGCCATCGCCGCGTGGACCGAGCTAGGGCCTTTGTGGGGCGGAGTCACCGGCGGAGTTTCGCTGGTGGCCGCTGGCGTCATTCTCTTGTGGCTTCCAAGAACCCGCCTCGGTCGGACCGTGGTTCTCGAGCACAGCCAAGCGGAAGCTCACTCGCAAGAAGACCGCCGTGACCTCGTCGGTCGCCGGGGAACCACCGTCACCCCGCTCCGCCCAATCGGGCGTGTCCGCTTTGGCTCGGATGAAGTCGATGTGATGACCGAAGGCGAATACGTCGACAGCAATCAAGAAATCGAAGTCATGAGCGTGGAAGGACCACGCGTCGTCGTGCGCATCCCTGATGCAACCTAGGAAGGAACTCCCATGCAGCTCGCACCACTCGCCCTAATTTTTCTCCTCATTATCGTCGTCTTCGTCCTGTTCGTGTGGCTGATTCCGGTTCGTCTCTGGATCGCAGCCTGGTCGAGCGGCGCGCGGGTCGGTTTCGGCGAGCTCATCGGCATGCGCTTGCGGCGCGTGTCACCAGGCGCGGTCGTCAACCCCCGCATCGCCGCAGTTAAAGCCGGACTCCAAGCAGAAACGAACATACTGGAGTCGCACTATCTTGCGGGCGGCAACGTCGAGCGCGTGGTCAACTCGCTGATCAGCGCGGACAAGGCCGGCATCACCCTAGACTTCTCGCAGGCAGCCGCGATCGACCTCGCCGGCCGTGACGTCCTCGAGGCGGTTCAGACCAGCGTGAACCCCCGTGTCATCACGACCCCCAAGATCACCGCCGTGGCAAAGGACGGCATTCAGCTCCTCGTCGTTACCCGAATCACCGTTCGGTCCAACATCGACCGGTTGGTCGGCGGCGCAACCGAGGAAACAGTCGTCGCACGCGTCGGCGAGGGGATCGTTTCGACGATCGGCTCCGCGGGGACCTACGCCGAGGTGCTCGAAAACCCGGACAGCATCTCGAAAAACGTGCTGTCGCGCGGATTGGACAGTGGCACGGCCTTCAACATTCTCTCGATCGACATCGCCGACGTCGATGTCGGCACCAACATTGGCGCCAAGCTGATGACCGAGCAGGCAGAGGCGGACAAACAGGTCGCGCAGGCTCGAGCCGAGGGGCGTCGCGCGCTCGCAGTTGCGGCGGAGCAAGAAATGCGCGCCAAGGTGGAGGAAATGCGCGCCCACCTCGTCGAAGCCGAAGCGAAGATCCCGGCGGCCATGGCCGAGGCCCTGAAGGAAGGCAATCTCGGGGTGATGGACTACTACAACCTTCGCAACGTCGCGGCCGATACCGAGATGCGCGACTCGATCAGCAAGGCAACCGGCGGCCCGGATGATGACAGCGAAGTCTAAGCCCTTGCCGTTGGGCCTGCTGCTCGCTCAACCACGGACATTCGTGGCGCGATTGATCCTGGCCGACCTGATCCCGAAACGGGGTGAAGGCCCGCTCCAACGCCCAGTACTCATCTACAGGCGGCGAAAGCGCTGAAGTCCAATGAGGGAGCTTCTCACAGAACACATCGGTGAGATCGCGCTCCTGATCTACATCCTCTACCCGCTGTTCAAGCGATTTCGGGACCGCCAGAAGAAGAAACGGGAGCAGGCCGGTACCGCGCAGGAAACGACGGCCAAGGCGCCGGCTCGAAGAGAAGCGCCGCGCGCCCCAGCCTCTCGCCAGCCCGTTCCTGATCCACGACCGGCATCCCGACCCGAGCCTGTCGTCGCAAAGCGGCCTACCGAACCGGACTTCCTTGCCGCGGCAAGAGCGCAGCTCGATCGACTGAAGCAGGAGACATCGCGTTTGCTCACGCGCGCGGAGAGCGATCCACGATTGGTGCGCCTCGTCCCCGCGTTGCGTGAGGATCTACTCGGGCGCCTCGATGAGATCGACCGTTCCCTGAAGAGCAGTCCGACGCTGTCGACGATCGTCCAGGAGACCACCGTTCTCCGAGGGCTCGATGCGCTCCTCCGGTACCTGAAGACGATGGCGCAGCAACGCATGTACGGCGGTGCGTCGTTCGTCGGGGATGCGGACGCCATGGCAGACGCCTGCTACGCGCCCATCCTCGAGTTCGCGCGCGCGCAAGGGCTCGACCTGCGAACCAGCCAGCCAGTGGTGGTGACCGGCGACTGGGACCTGTCGATCGTGCCCCGCTTCGCATCGACACGCGTAGCGCCACTCCGGCTGCCCGTAGGCTTCGAGCGTAGCCTGTGGCGCTGGCCGGCCATCGCACACGAGGTCGCCCACGACTTCTATTACAGCCTCGAACCCCTCGATCGTGAGTTACACGCGCGACTCGGCCTCCCCCACGAGGTGGAGCTGCCCATGTCCTCGGGAGAGCTCGACGGCGCTTGGCTGCGGCAGCTTTTCGGCGCCTGGCTCCCCGAGGTCTTCGCGGACGTGGTGGGCACGGTCACGTTGGGGCCCGCGTACGTAGAAACGATGCGCCGCGCATTCCGCAACCCCAGCTCACCCCAACGGACGGCGGCGATCTTCCAAGACAATGCTCTAATCGACGAACACCCTCCGGCTCGGCTCCGACTCTACATGGCGACCCGTGTCTTGCATCATCTGGGTCGGCACGAGGAAGCCGACGCCCTGTGGGAGCGATGGGAAGCCGAGCACGCCGACGTGCGTTTGTACTACTTGCCGCTGGGCGGCCAGTGGGTCGGTCTCTCGGACGAAGCGCTCCACTCGATCGCAGACTCGTTCGTCGACGAGCTCATCCAAGGCGCCTGGCCCGAGCTCGAGGGCTTCCACCTCCGAGACATCCCCGGCCTCGCCTACCTGCACGCCGAGCACGCCGAAGTCGAACGCATCAGCGACCAACTCGCCCGCGGCGAAACGGTCCACGCCGAAGCCCGGTGGATCATGGCCGCAGCGGTACTCGCCGCGGCGGCGCAACCGACGCTGCACGATCATATCTTGGAGGCAGCGCGGCGGTCGATCGTCGGGGTCGGGGCTAAAGCGGAGGAAGCGCCACCTGCGCGGCGCCGACCATCGGGCAAGATCGGTGAAACTCTGGTCGCATCATTGAGCCAGCCGAACGCGATCCAGGAGGCGATCATCCTCGGGGCGGCGTTCACTCCGTACAAACGCCCCCGGTGGACCCGCGGCTGAGGCTGACCTCGTCCTCCCTACCGAAAGACCGCTGACCGCTGAATCGCGGAGCGCGGTATGCGGTTTTCCGGTTCGCGGTTTGCGGATCGCAGTGTCGCGGTGTCGCGGTGTCGCAGGGGAGGTACTGGGGGTGTCGATCGCCGGACCGCGGTGCTAGATCCCTCCAATGCCCCTCACCGGCTTTCACCCCGCGGTGGCCACGTGGTTCGAGCGAACGTTCGGCGCGCCTACGCCCCCGCAAGTCGAAGGGTGGCCGGCGATTCGCGGGGGGAAGCATACGCTGATCGCGTCGCCTACCGGCTCCGGCAAGACGCTTGCGGCGTTTCTCTGTGCGATCGATGATCTCGTGCAGCGTGGCCTGAGCGAAGGCTTGGAGGATCGCGTTAGCGTTCTCTATGTTTCGCCCCTCAAGGCGCTCAGCAACGACATCGACAAGAACCTCCAGGCGCCGCTCGAGGGAATCCGTGGAACGCTGGAGGAGCTGGGGTACGGTGACGTCGATATCCGAACCGCGGTGCGCACGGGAGACACGCCGTCGCACATGCGAACGAAGATGGTGAAGAAGCCGCCGCACATCTTCGTGACGACCCCAGAATCGCTCTACATTTTGCTCACGAGCGAAGGCGGCCGCCGAATGCTCTCCGATGTGCGCACCGTGATCGTCGACGAGATCCACGCCGTGGTGACCAACAAGCGCGGCGCCCACCTCGCGCTTTCGCTCGAGCGGCTCGAGGCACTGGTCGGGCGCGACATCACCCGGATCGGGCTGTCGGCGACGCAAAATCCGATCGAGGACGTGGCTTGCTTCCTGGTTGGCGGGCGCAGTGGCGATGCCGATGTGGATGCCCCACCCGATTGCAGGATTGTCGACGTTGGGCATCAGCGCGAGATGGACGTCGCAATCGAGCTGCCGGGCTCCCCGCTCGAAACTGTCATGTCCCTCGAAGTATGGGAGGAGATCTACGCGAAGCTGGCGGCACTGATCGCCGCACACCGCACCACCCTGATCTTCGTCAACACGCGACGTCTGGCCGAGCGCGTCACCCGGCACCTAAGCGAGCTGGTCGGCGAAGACGCGATCACATCGCATCACGGCAGCCTCGCGCGAAAGCACCGGCTCGATGCAGAGCGGCGCTTGAAGTCCGGTGAGCTACGCGCAGTGGTCGCCACCGCGTCCCTCGAGCTAGGCATCGACGTCGGGGAAGTCGACCTCGTGTGCCAACTTGGCTCGCCCCACTCGGTGGCGACATTTCTCCAGCGAGTCGGCCGCTCGGGTCACTGGCACGGGGGCACCCCCAAGGGCCGGCTGTTTCCGATGAGCCGTGACGATCTCGTCGAATGCGCCGCGCTCATGCGCTGCGTCCAACGGCGCGAGCTCGATCAAATCAAGATCCCCACGGGGCCGCTGGATATCTTGGCGCAGCAGATCGTTGCGTCGAGCGCCGCCACGGAAGAATGGAGCGAGGACGACCTGCTCGCGCTGATACGTCGGGCGTGCCCGTATCGCGAGCTCGGCCAAGCAGCATTCGGCCAAGTCGTGAACGTCCTGTCGGAAGGCTTCGCCACGAGCCGGGGCCGCCGAGGCGCCTTCCTTCAT
>CALJYC010000281.1 GCA_937984275.1 uncultured bacterium
GTCGTGGCCGTGGTGGATGTGCCTTCTTGCGCCGATGCATCCCACTGGGCCGACGCCAATGTGGCGGGCAACCACAGCACCACTGCCAGTACACCAAATCTCAAGTCAACCTTCATCATTGTGACCTCCCGATCCCCGCAACTCTATAGCGCAGAGCGCCATTGTTCAAACGTCCGGGCCCACCTTGAGTAGCGACGTGACTTCGAGTAGCACTAGCGCTCCTTCAGGCGCCGAACCCTCGGCCGGGCACTCGATTTTCACGAGGATTGATTATGGATACCGCAGTACGACGACGACGTGACTGGCTTCAGCCCATCGCGATTTTTGCAATCGCTCTGACCCTTGGCTCCGTCGTTCCGCTGGCGGCTTTCGGACAGGACGCGGGGACCGACGAGAAGAAGTCCGCCGAGCAAGAGATCCAGGAGCTGGTCGCGGATCTGGAAACGCGCCGCGCCGACCTCGAAGATCTCACCGAGACGGTCTCGAAGAACCCCGATCGGGCCGCAGCGGTGATGATCGAAAAGGAGCTCTCCGAGCGGAGGGCCCGGTACCGACGCGACGTGCAAAATCTCGTCGAGCTCGTCGTCGCGGGCACGGATGCGGGCGCAGCGGTCGCGCAGGGGCGGGCCACTGCCACCGAGCTCCTCGAAGAAGACCGGCGGGCGATGCGCGAAAAGATGGAGGAAGTCGACCGCAGAATCCTCGAGCTCGTCGACACGGTAGACAAGGGCAGCCCCGAGGAAGCCGACAAAGCACGTAGCCAGCTCGTCGCGGACATTCCTTCGTCCGCGCGACTGATCAAGTACCTGGACGCCAACATCCACCAACGAGAGCAACTCGGGCTCGACGTCGAAGCGGACACTGCGTACCTCCTGAAACGAGTCCAAAGGCGCTCAGACGTGACCGCGGGCCTGTTACAGCACGCGAAGAGCGAGATCGATGGGATCGCGGAACGCCCCGGCTCGAGCGAAGACACAGAGGCGCAGACGCAGCTCGCGTCCCTCAGGAAGCAACGCGACGTCCTCGCGGAGAGTCAGCGCGTGAACGTGAGCATCATGGATGAGCACGGCATCGACACGGCAGGGCTCAAGCAAGGGCTCATCAGCGCAACAGGCAAGCTGTCGCAAGACATCCTCAACAAGGACGTCGCCACCGGGCTCGCGGAAGCGTGGTTTGCCGACACGGCCGACTGGTTTCGCACCAACGGGGCATCGCTCGTCTTTCAGGTGTTCTCGTTTCTGCTGGTGTTACTTGCGTTCTGGTTCGTGGCTCGGATCGGCCGCGGTGCGGTGAGGCGCGGGCTCGAGCGTTCGAAGCTGCAGATATCCAGCCTCGCAAGGGACTTCTTCATCAAGATGACGGGCCGGCTCATCATGCTGCTCGGTCTGATAATCGCGATTGCGCAGCTCGGCATCGAGGTGGGTCCGTTGCTTGCTGGCCTCGGCATCGCAGGTTTCGTCATCGGCTTTGCGCTTCAGGACACACTGGCGAACTTCGCGTCGGGATTGATGATCCTCGTGTACAGGCCGTTCGATGTGGGAGACGTGATCGAAGCTGGCGGCGTCATGGGCAAGGTGGATCAAATGAACCTGGTCTCCACGATGATTCTCACCTTCGACAACCAGCTACTCATCGTGCCGAACAAGCAGGTCTGGGGCGGCATCATTCGCAACGTCACGCATCAAGACACGCGGCGCGTCGACATGACATTTGGGATCGGATACTCGGACGACATTCCGAAGGCCGAGAAGGTGCTCACCGAGATCGTCACCAGTCACGAGAAGGTCTTGAAAGACCCAGAGCCCGTCATTCGTCTGCACGAGTTGGGGGACTCCTCGGTGAACTTCGTGGTGCGTCCGTGGAGCAAGACGGCCGAGTATTGGGACGTCTACTGGGACATCACCCGCGAGGTGAAGAGGCGCTTCGACGCGGAGGGTATTTCCATCCCGTTCCCGCAGCGTGACGTGCACATCTATCGCGAGGCTGGGGCGGAATCGGCGCCAGCCAGTGCGGGCGTGCCGCATTCGACCACCGGGACGACGGGGCAGACGGTGGCACCAAGCGACGAGGACGAAGAGGCCTAACGTTCACCGGTCGTCTTGCGCCGTTGGCGCTCGCCAAACCACAGAAAAGGCTTCAGCACCTTGAGGCTGAGCTCTGGGAAGGGCCGAAACGCGTGGGCCAATACGCCGCGGCCCCACGGTACGGCCACTGCGAGCCTGGGCTTGTCGACGAGGTCGAGAACGACGCCTGCCACTTCTTCGACCGCCAGCAGCTTCGGCGAGGCAAAGACAATGCCGGCCTCTTTCGAGCCCCTGACGTTTCGGACCATGTCGGTATCGATGCCGTCCGGGCACACGGCGCTCACCTGGATCGGCACGGCGGCACGATCGAGGTCGCCCGCAAGCGAAATCGTGAAGCCCAAGACCGCGTGCTTGGTTGCGCCATAGATCGCCAACCCCGGCACCGGCGCGATCGATGACATCGAGGCGATGTTGATCAAGTGACCGCCGTTGGCGCGCATCGCTTCGACGGCAGCACGCGCTCCCCACATCATGCCGAGCACGTTGACGTCGGTCATTTGCTTAACGACCTCGTCGCTGTGATCCCAGGCATTGCCCGTGTGGAGCACGCCAGCGTTGTTGACCCAGAGCTCGAGGGAACCGCGCTCACTCGCCGCGCGCGCGACCTCGCGGTGCGACCCCGCATCCCGGACGTCTTGGCGCATCGACCAGGCATCCCCGCCAATCGCACTTGCCGTGGCGCGTGCCGCGTCCTCGTCGATGTCCGTCGACAAAACGGTAAATCCTTTGCGGGCGAGCCCCATAGCGATTTCCCGACCGAGGCCCTTGCCAGATCCTGTCACGACGGCGGTTTTCATTCGTGGTGCTTGGACGCATCCCGTTGAAAGTTCAAGCGGTGGTCCTCCGTGGACCCTAGAAAACGAGTTCGATTGCGCCTAGCATCGGCCGGATGAAGCGCTTGGGGTCTCGTCGTGTTGGCCTGATATCAATTCTTCTTCTCACCGTCGGCTGCGGGAGCGACGTCGGCAGCACGGGCGGTTCCGGAGGAGCAATTCCTGCGCCGCCTCTCGGATGTGACCCGTTGACGCCTAGCTATTGCGGGTTCCCCTATCCCAACGACTACTGGACGGTAGCGGATGCGACGACCGCCACGGGGCTTCGCCTGGCACTGCCAGAGGTCACGATGCCGGCGACCGACGGTGGGGCCCGATCGAACCCCGATGCCTTCAACGAGATGGACGGCTTCTCGCCGGGCATCGCCGCAATGACACACTTTCCGGGAGCCACCGTGATGGGACTCGCAACGCCGGACTCCATTCAGGATTCGCTCGAGACGACGTCCCCCACGGTCATCCTCAACGCGGCAACGGGTGAACGACTCGCGCATTGGGTCGACCTCGATGAGTATGTCGTTCAGGCCAAGCTCCGCGTTGATGCGGGGGAAGAGAAACCTGCGTTCACAATCGACCGCGACATCCAGAAGCTTCGGCAAGAGCAAGCGCTGATGTTGCGGCCCGCCATTCGTCCCGACGATGCAACGCGCTACATCGTGGCAATTCGAAACGTGCGGGACGGCGACGGGGAGCTCGTTGCGCCCTCTCCCGGCTTTCAAGCGCTGCGGGACGATGTGCCATCGGACGACGAGGTCATCGAGTCGCGTCGTGCCCACTTCGAAGCGATCTTCGCAGCGCTCGAAGATGCAGGCGTCTCGCGCAGTGACCTCCAAATTGCCTGGGACTTCACGACGACGAGCCGACAAAACAATACGAGTGCAATGGTGCACATCCGAGACGATGCATTCGACAAATTCCCTGACGGCGTGCCGTACACCATCGTACTGAAGAACGAAGAGATCATCGCGGACATCGCGTGCCGCTTGGAGATCACCTTCGATATGCCGCTGTACATGTCGAAGGGTGAGACGGGGGGCTTGCTCAACCTCGGCGCAAACGGCTTGCCCGAACAGAACGGCACCTTCCCCTATTCTGCGGCCATGATCGTGCCGGTCAGCGCGCAAGACGAGCCCGCCGCGCTCGTGGAGCACGGCCACGGGCAGCTCGGTGAGAAAGAGCAGGTGCTGGGCTTCCAAGAGATCGCCGCACAGGCGAACTTCGCCGCGTTTGGGCTCGACCATAAGGGCTTCTCTTCTGACGACATTCCAACCGTGATCGCCGCTCTCGCCGGTGGCGATCTCTCGAAGTTCCGCGCGATCCCCGAACGCATGCACCAGGGCTTCTTGAACTTCCTGATGGCCATGCGGACCTTGTCGCGGGCAGCCGACGGCGGGGCATCGACGACACTCAATCAAACCCTCACCAATGACTGCGGTCGGGCCGAGATCGACGGATCGAAACGCTACTACTTTGGCGGCAGCCAGGGCGGGATTCTCGGCGCAAGCATCATGGCCCTCAACACCGACATCGAGAGGGCCCTCCTCGCGGTGCCAGGCCAGTCGTACAATCTGCTCCTCAATCGGAGCGTGAACTTCGATGAGTACTCAGGGCTGCTCTACGGGCTTTACGGCTGGAACGCGCTCGACATGCAAATGAACCTCGCTCTGATCCAGGGGCTGTGGGATCGGGCGGAGCCGACGGGGTACTCGAAGTACATCCGGACGAATCGCCTGCCGGGTACGCCGGCGCACGACGTCTTGATTCAAGTATCAAAGGCCGATCACCAGGTGACGAATCTCGGTGCCCACATCATGGCTCGTACTATTGGCGGCGTCGTGAACCTCGAACCGTTGATTCGTCCCGTGTGGGGCATCGAATCGGTGAGCGGAGAGCACACCGGCTCCGCGATGATCGAAATCGACTTCGGCAACCCGGACCCACCGATCACCAACATCCCGCATTGGGGTGACACGATGGACGACCCCCACGGACGCGCGACAGAGCTCGCAGGGCTCGTCACCACACTGCCCGTCTTCTACGAAACCGGCGTCGCCAAAAACCCCTGCAACGGCCCCTGCGACCAAGACGATCTAACGCCCAACCCGTAACCCGTAGGACCCAGACGCCTTCGGGATCACCTATGCTTGGTGGCTCGGTGATCCCGGTCGCCTTCGGCTCAGTTTGTCCCGCCCCACCGCCCCCGCGCTATCGCCTATATCCAGCCGAGCACGGCGCCGAACACGATCAAGCAGATCGCGTCGAACGTGAGGATCGCGCCGACAGCGGCCGCCTGTCTCTTGATGCATTTCATGTCGTGCACCCAGTACGCGACGACGAAGAAAGGGAAGTAGCCGAGCAAGAAAATCAGCCAGGGCGCGGAGCGGTTCCACCAGGAGTAATCCCAGGTCAGGGCGTCGACGGCGTTGAGCATGTACTCGATGAAGACAGCGAGCGCGCTGAAGAAGACAGCGAAGACCCAACGGTTCGGTAAGCCGAGGATCTTCGTTTCCTTGGCCGGAAGCATGACGGTCGTCACGATGCCGAGGATCGCGAACATGAAGCAGATCTCGATGTTCAGTCCGATCAGAATCAAGTACGCGGTCTCGCCGGGCGCAGCCCAGACCGGCGCGTAACCGTTGAAGTGGAAGACCAGGGAGTTCCAGATCTCGTTGAACCAATCCATTCCCCACAGCGCCAGACCGGCAAAGACGACGCTGTAGTTCTTTCGGCCGATCTGGTCGTGGTAGATGTAGAGCACGATCACCAGGAGCGGGATCACGTACCATTGGAAGTTGGATGGATCGCGAAGATTGGAGAGCGCCTGCTGCGCGAATTCGGAGGGCATAACCGGGGCTTAGCACCGGCAGTCGGGGATCTCCTAGTGCAGAAATTGCGCCGGAAATCGACAGTGGGGCCGATCTTTTGAATCCCGCGAAAGTGGCGCTATCCTCGGGCTCCGGTGCACGGTGGGTCGAGCACCGACTTCGAAACGACGTCATATGCTGCGGTTTCTCTCAAATCGATGGTCTTTATTGTGCGTGGCGGTCTTGATCGCCGGGGTCAGTGGCGGAGCGGTCGCGCTCGGCGAACACGCATCTAGCGAACGGCACCGCCGCCTGGAGGTGATCGACGGTCAAAGCGTTCTGCGGGCGCCCGGCCTCGACGGATGGAACGACCTGCAACAAAGCCCGAAGAACAATCCTGGCACAACAGGTCGGTTCGGATCCGCGTTTCACTACGATGCGTTCGTCTACGACAAAGCCGCGAGCAGCCCGAAGGTTGCCGGCATCGTGCGTCGCGGCACCGTGGTCAAGGTGGGCGACAAAGTCAGTGGCTCTGGCTGCAAGAACGGCACCTGGTACAAGGCCACACCATTTGGATATGTCTGCACGGCTCTTGGCTTCCATGTGAGCGACACGCCCAGTACGAACCGATACGGTGTGCCCCCTGCCAAGGTCAGCAGCCACCTTCCCTATCAGTACTCCCGCGTCATCACCAAACGTGCGCCCCGCTACTACCGCATTCCGACCGTACAGGAAGAAAAGCAGGCCCGGCGTGCAATGGAAAAGAAGGGCGCAACGCCCGAAGCGGTGTCCTCGCTAATGGAAGGTGACTACTTCCTCGCGCTTGCCGAAAAGGAGACGCGTGAGGCTGATGGCGCGGTCTTTTACCGCACCGTCCGCGGCCGCTTCGTTCGTGAAACTGACGTCGAGCTTCGCAACCCCGATGTCGTTCGCGGCGAAGAGCTTGGCCGGGATGGCTGGCGCCTCCCGCTCGCGATCGTGTACGGCGAGGATCGGGAGCTGCTCAGCGTCGAGGGCAGCAAGCCTAGGGTGACTGGCACGGCCAAGAAGCACGGCCGGTTCGTCGTGGAAGAGGAGCTGACCAAGGGAGACGTCGCGTATGTCTCCGGAGCGCCCGGCGCCGTCCGCCGCGACGAGGTCCGGGTTGCGCGACAAGCCAAACGCCCCAGCAGCGTTCCGGCAAATGGAAAATGGATTCACGTCGACCTCTCAGAGCAAACTCTCGTGGCGTATGAAGGCGACAAGCCGGTCTACGCGACGCTGATTTCCAGCGGGAAGGAAGGCTACGAGCCACCGACCGGGCTCTTCGAGGTTCAGCAGAAGTACATCTCGACCACGATGAATGCGACCGACCCGATCGATGGATTCTACGAGGTCGAAGAAGTCCCCTGGACGCTCTACTACCACGGCGGATATGCGCTTCACGGCGCCTATTGGCACACCGACTTCGGGAAGGTGCGGAGTCATGGGTGCACCAACATCGCGCCGGTCGATGCGCGCTGGCTCTACTACTGGAGCGAACCTGAGGTCCCGGCCGCTTGGCACGCGGTACGTTTCCAACAGGAAACGACCTGGGTCCATTTCACCAGCTGAGTACGCCCCGGGCGAGCAGCACCGCCGCCGAGGCGCCCGCCACGACCACGATGATGTTCCGCAGCCGCGGGCCGTCGACACGCGGAATCAAGCTCCGGCTCGCGCGTAGCCCGAGCCACACCGCCGGCAGCAGGGCAGCGCCAACGACGACCTCGTCCCAGCTGACCTCTCCGG
>CALJYC010000282.1 GCA_937984275.1 uncultured bacterium
CGAGCTGAACGCGACGACGTAGGCCACGTGACCGAGGAGGAAGGACACCAGGCCCGCAATGAAAAACTTCTTGGCCTTGCCAAGCAGACAGACGTCGCCGACCGCGCCGAGGATGAGTCCTATCAGGATGATGTTTCCGTAGCGCGACTCGAGCGCCCCAAACCCAATGGCCGCGACGATGAACCCCAGCGAGGCGAACGGCTTGCTGACGGCGCGCACTGCGGGCCGAGCCTTCCACTCGCCAAAGAGGAGACCCGCCAGTCCCACGACCGTAATCAATTCGCCCCATGCGTTCAAAGCCATGTTCGCCTCCTCTTGTTCGCTCTAGTGCCAATCTGGCTGACGGGTGGTCGCGAGAACCGCGTTCCATAGATCGCTGTCGAGCGGCATCTGCTTCTTCCGCGCCACGGCGGTCGAAATGGGCACATAGACGATCTCCTGGTTCCAGTATCCTACCATCGCGTCGGTTTTGCCGGCCATGGCCGCATGGACCGCAGCGCGCGCCATTCGGTCGGTCAGGATCCGATCCCAGGCATTGGCAGGTACGCTGCGAATCGCGTAGCTCGGATCGATGTACTTCATGTTGAGCGCGAGGTTTCGTTCGGCGAAGTGGCGCTTGATTCGGTCGCGCAAATAGACGCCCACATCTTCAAACCGGACGTTCCCCGACGCGTCGCGCTCTACCTCCTCGCGCGCAAAAAGATGCTGACCCGCCCCCTCGGCGACGACGATCACCGCATGGCCGCGCGTCAAGATGCGCCGCTCGAGGGTCTCCAGGAATCCGCCCTCTCCTTCGAGGGGAAACGGGACCTCCGGTACGAGCACGAAGTTTGCTTCTTGGCTTGCGATGGCAGCGCCCGCAGCAATGAAGCCCGCCGCGCGCCCCATGAGCTTGACCAGCCCGACTCCGTTGGGTGCCCCCACCGCCTCGACGTGGGCCCCGCGCAACACCTCGCTGGCGACTCCAAGCGCGGTCACATAGCCGAAGCTGAGCTCCACGAACGGCACGTCGTTGTCGATGGTCTTGGGAATCCCGACTACCGACTTTGCGAGCCCACGCCTTTCGATCTCCTCTTGGATTCCATGGGCGCCACGCTGTGTCCCGTCGCCGCCGATGCAGAACAGCATGTCGATTTCCCGCGCCTCCATGAAGTCCACCATGATCGCCGGCTCCTGTTCGCCTCGTGAGCTTCCTAGAACCGTTCCACCGAGGTGATGAATGTTTCGGACGAAGCGCTCCGTCATGAAGATTGGCTCTAGCCCCGAGTCGGGGTTGAGCCCCGCGTAGCCGTTTCGTATTCCGAGCACCCTTCGAACCCCATAGTTGTGGGTGAGCTCGAGGAAGCCCGATCGGATCACATTGTTGAGCCCCGGAGAAAGGCCGCCGCAAGTCACAAACGCCGCGGTCGTTTCCGCCGGGTCGAAGAAGATGTTGCGCCGCGGTCCCGCCTCTTCAAAGGAGAGCGCGTCCACCTCCGACGTGTCGCCGCCCACGTGGCGTTTCACGCGCACCCGAATCGACTCATCGGCAAACATCCGACCCTTGGCCGTGAGAGGGGACTCGACGTTGCACAGACCAAGGGTGGGAACAATCAAATCACGCTGTGTCGGCATCGCTCGGCGGATAGTAGCAGGGAGCCGCGCGCGACGCTCCGTTTCCGAGCCGGGTCTACATGTGCGGCTGATTGCAGTACGCCGCGTGAGGCGTACTCTCTCGTTGTAGTGATTCCCTTCTGGCACCAGCTACCTGGCTTCCACGACGTCAACTCGCTCGACAATCGCGATCCGAAGGTGCTCGAGCGTTTTGCGGATATCGCTGGGCCGATCCTATGGAAGTGGTTTCGACCTCGGGTCCGCGGTCTCGACACCGTCCCGGATGCCGGCGCGCTCTACGTGTGCAACCACAACGGTGGCTTCATGACTCCGGACACGTGGATCTTGGCGGTCGCCATCATACGCGAGCGTGGGATCGACGACGTTCCCTACGCGCTTGCGCACCAAGTCGTCATGGAGGTGCCCGTCACGAATCTGATGCTGCCTGCGATGGGGGCGATCGCTGCCAACCCTGAGAACGCACACCGCGTCTTTGCAGTGGGACGCAAAGTGCTCGTCTATCCGGGCGGCGATCTCGATGCGTTTCGCCCCTCCCGCGACCGGGGTCGCGTCGTGTTCGGCCCTCGACGTGGCTATCTGCGCCTCGCGCTGCGCGAGGGGGTGCCGATCATCCCCGTCGTCTCAGCGGGCTCTCATGACGTCTGGTGGGTGGTAAGCGACGGGCGGTGGTTGTCACGCCTTCTGCGTACACATCGGTTCCTGCGCACGGACGTCCTTCCGATCACTGTGTCCGTACCTTGGGGGCTCACCGTGGGGGCGCCGCCTTTCCTCCCCTTGCCCGTGCGTATTTTCATCGACGTCCTCGAGCCGATCTACTTCGAGCGCTCCGGACCCGAGGCTGCCGCCGACGCGACCTACGTGGAGGAATGCCATCAGCGCGTGCTCGACGCGATGCAACTCGCACTCGACCAGCTCATGGAGGAGCGGCGCCTCATCCGGCGAGAGCGAATCCGCGCTGGGTTTCATCGCGCCACTCAACCCTTCTCAAGGGCCCCTCATGGCTGACGACGACCCCATCGATCAGTCGCGCCGGGACTACGTCCGCGGCCCCCTCGAGCGAGAGCATCTCGACGCGGACCCGATCGTGCAGTTCACGCAATGGTTCGAAGAAGCCTGCGAACACATCGACATCGAGCCCAATGCCATGACGCTAGCAACCGTCGACAGCAGCGGGGCGCCTGCGGCTCGCATCGTGCTCCTGAAGTTTTTCGATCGCGAGGGGTTCGTGTTTTTTACCAATCTCGAGAGCCGCAAGGCCGTGCACATCGAGAACAACCGACGAGTGGCGCTGCTGTTCTGGTGGCCGGAGCTGGAAAGGCAGATCGAAATCGATGGCGTCGCCGAACGCATCTCGAGCGTCGAAGCCGCGAAGTACTTCATGACCCGCCCGCGAGGCAGCCAAATCGGAGCTTGGGTTTCCCATCAATCTCACGTCCTGACGTCACGCAAAGCGCTCGAAATGAAGCTGGATGAAATGAAACGCAAGTTCGTCAACCGTGAAGTGCCGCTCCC
>CALJYC010000283.1 GCA_937984275.1 uncultured bacterium
GGCAGCGGAAGAGCGAAATTTCATGCGTTCGACGCCATGCAAAGCCCGAAAGGGCTCGCTCACCGATCGTTCAAGATCCGCGAAAAGGAACACGTGCTGTTCAACGCAGCGGATACAAAGGGAGACGCGCTCGACCCAAACGTGACGCAGTGGAAGATGGGTATGTACATCGACTGGCCAGACCTTTCTGCAATCCCATACCTCTTCATTACCTATTGGAACACGTGCAACCGTCCTAGGTTGATCGCAGCCGATCTCAACCCGGGGCTCGAGCGCCACGTTGTCCTAGAGGGTCCGGCGATCGATCAGGCGTGTTTGGAGATTCGGGTGTATGGCTACTCTGTGCCGGAGGGCGGCGTTGAGGTTTTCGTCACGGACTACTATCATTCCGGAGATCCGTCGGATCACTAGGTGTTGCTGGAGATCACGATGGCCGTCACCGACTTCGATCCCTTCAGCGTCGACACGATCGAAAACCCGTACCCATTCTATGAGGCGCTTCGCGAGGAGGCACCACTCTTCAAGCCGAAGGGGGCGGATTGCTACTACTTGAGTCGTTACGAAGACATCAAGCAAGTCGCGATGGATCCGGAACGCTTCTCGTCCAACATCGTGGCGATTCTCCTCGCAGGCGGCAGCGGGCGGCTCTCGACTTTCGTGCCACCGCGTCTGCCCTTCGCACCACCTGATGTGCTCGCCATCCAGGATCCGCCGATCCATCGCGTGCAGCGCAAGGTCGCGACCGCTGGCCTCGGCAAGGGTTTCGTCCAGGTCCTCGAGCCGCAGGTACGTGCCCTCGTCGACGAGAACATGAACAACGTGGTCGCCGGCGGCGAGGTCGATTGGATGGACACCTTCGCATTCCGCATCCCGATCACCCTCACGCTGGACATCCTCTCCATCCCTCGCGACGACGCCATGACTGTGAAATCCTGGGCCGACGACTCCATCGCGTTGCTCAGCGGCGTGAACACCAAATGGCAGCTCGCCCGACAGCTCGTGAAGGGCTTCCGCTTCGTGAAGTGGTGCCGCACGCAGTTCGAGGAGGCCGAGGCGCGCGATCCCCAGCCAGGCTTCATGATGGGTGCGCTGATCGACGCCGTGCGCGAACGGAAGATGCGCCGAAGCGAGGCCGTTGCCACCGTCTTGCAGATCATCATCGCAGGCAGCGACTCCTCGGCGAGCTTGATGGGAAGCATGGTTCGGCTCCTAGCGCAGAACCCCGACGTTCAAGAGGAGCTCCGGGCCCACCCCGAGCTAGTGCCCAACCTCATCGAGGAGACCATCCGCCTCGAGTCGCCTTTTCAGGGACACTTTCGCCAGACGAAGGTACCGGTCGAGCTCCACGGCGAAGAGCTGCCGACCAACTCGCGGGTCATGCTCCTCTGGGCTTCGGGCAATCGCGACCGACGCAAATGGCCCGAGCCCGACAAGATCGATCTGCATCGCGCGGGTCCGCGACAGCACCTCGGCTTCGGCCACGGAATCCACCTGTGCCTCGGTGCGCCCATCGGCCGCATGGAGGGGCGCATCGCCATGGAGCAGCTCCTCGAGCGCACCGATTGGGTCGAGCTCGGTGAGGGGGAATTCCCGCACCGCAAGAGCGTCTTCGTTCGCACCCTCGAGCGGCTGCCGGTGAAGGTGCATGCAAAGAAGAAGGGCGTCGTTCACGACCTGGGCGCGGGTGGGGTTGCGCAGCGGGTCTGATCAGCTCATCCCAGAGCCGCGCTCGAGGGCAAGCGTTCTCGAGTGAGCCTTGGTCGAGGAGGAGCTGACAAATGTCCGATGCACCCTGCTACATGATCGCCAATTTCCGCATCCACGATCCCGATACGTACCGGATCTACGAGAAGGGTTTCTTCCCGATCCTGAAGCGCCACGACGGAGAGTTCTTCACCTACGATGACAACAGCGACACGCTCGAGGGCGAGTCACCCCGCCCCGGTCGCATCGTGATCTTCAAGTTCCCTTCGGAGGAGAAGGCACGCGCCTGGTGGGCCGACCCAGACTACCAGGCCCTGTCCGAGCACCGTCGCGCAGGCACCAGCATGGAGTTCCTCACCCTCGTACACGGCCTGCCAGCGAGAAGCTAGGCGCTACTCCCGTTCCCAGCAGTCAACGCGTCCGTGAAAGAAGCCGTCTTCGTCCACCCACACCGTGTGACGCTCGTTCAGCCGCTGTTCCGGGGCGTCCGTGGCCCATTTTTGGGGCGAGCCGATTCTACAATACCCTGTTAGGTGACCGCATCGGAGCGGGGGGGGGAACACCGTGGGTAAATTTTCTCGAACTACGTCGTTGATGCGCGCTTCCTGGGAAGTGCTGAAGCAGGACAAGGAGTTGCTCTTGTTCCCGCTGCTGTCGGGGGTGTGCTGCGTCTTGGTTCTGGCGTCTTTCGCCGGCCCCATGCTGGCGATGACCGACTGGCACGCGGCCAGCGAGAGCGCGACTTCGAGTGCCGCGCAGACCTTGGTCGGATCCGACGCCAACCTCACCGCAGACCAGGCCATGCACATTCTTGCGTTGTTTCTGTTCTACTGCTGCAACTACTTCGTGATCATCTTCTTCAACGCGGGGCTCATCGCGTGCGCCCAGATTCGTATGGAAGGTGGTGACCCCACGGTGGGCGATGGCCTGCGCGCTGCCTGGGCTCGGCTTCCCGCAATCGCCGGTTGGGCGGTGCTAGCTGCGACGGTTGGTTTGGTGCTTCGGATGATCGAAGAGCGCTCGAACCTGGTTGGCCAAATCGTCGCCGGCCTGGTGGGGATGGCCTGGTCCCTCACGAGCTTCCTCGTCGTTCCGATCCTAGTCATCGAGAACGAGGGCCCGGTCACTGCACTCCGGCGTTCGGGCACCATGCTCAAGAAGACCTGGGGCGAGCAGATCATCGGCAACTTCAGCTTCGGCTTCATCTTCCTTCTCCTGTCGCTGCCGGGCGTGTTGGTTCTGGTACTCGGTGTCGTGGCCAGCAGCGCGACGCTCGTCGTCGTCTCGGTGCTCTACTTCATCGGAATCGCACTCGCGCAATCCGCGCTCCAGGGCATCTTTCAAGCCGCACTCTATCTCTACATGCGTGATGGAGAGGCCCCCGAGGGCTTCGAGGCAGGCGCGCTGCAGGCATCGATCGGGCACCGCTGAGCGCTGCCGTCGACCGGCGGGCTGATATTCGCAAAACGCGCGAATTGGCAGTGGAACTGGCCGTGGCCGGCGCATCTGCCTCTCGCCAGGCGCCGGTGGGTTGCGACCGGGGTGACTTTGCGGGAAACCCGCGGTCGCCCACCTCTTCTGCACCGAGAGAATCAACAGATGACTCAGAAGCCGACCATTTTCTACACCAAGACCGACGAAGCCCCCCTGTTGGCGACCTACTCGCTACTGCCGATCCTGCGGGCCTTCACTGCGCCTGCGGACGTCGCCGTGGAACTTCCCGACATCTCTCTCGCAGGCCGCATCTTGGCGAACTTCCCTGAAGCGCTCACCGAGGGGCAGCGGGTCGGCGACGCGTTGGCAGAGCTTGGGCGCCTTGCGAAGACACCGGAGGCAAACATCATCAAGCTTCCGAACGTCAGTGCGTCGGTGCCTCAGATGAAGGCCGCGGTCGCTGAGCTGCAGGCCAAGGGCTTTGCGGTGCCGGACTACCCGGAGGAGCCGAAGACCGACGAGGAGCGCGCGATCGCGGAACGCTATGGCAAGGTCAAAGGCAGCGCCGTCAACCCAGTTCTCCGCGAGGGCAACTCGGACCGTCGTGCGCCGCATGCTGTGAAAGAGTACGCACGCGCGAATCCGCACCCGATGGGCGCCTGGACGAGCGAGTCGAAGACGCACGTGTCGACGATGAGCGCCGGCGACTTTTTTCACAACGAGAAGTCGATCACCTTGCCGTCGGCCACCACCGTTCGCATCGAGCATATCGCTAAGGATGGATCGACCACGGTGTTGAAGGACGGCTTGGGGCTGCTCGAAGGGGAGATCCTCGACGGCACCTACATGAGCAAGGAAGCGCTCCTCGCGTTCCTCCGAGAACAGGTGAGTGATGCGCGGGCGCTCGGCGTTCTCTTTTCGCTTCACATGAAGGCAACGATGATGAAGGTCAGCGACCCGATCATCTTTGGTCATGCCGTCCGTGTCTTCTTTGCGGACGTATTTGAGAAGCATGGTGCGACGTTCGAGGAGCTAGGGGCTAACCCGAACGATGGATTCGGCGAGGTCGTCGCGCGCATCGAAAGCCTCCCCGGAGGCAAACGCGCCGAGATCGAGGCCGACATCGAGGCCGCCTACGCGAACGGACCCGCGCTGGCGATGGTCAACTCGGACAAGGGCATCACCAACCTCCATGTCCCGAGCGACATCATCATCGACGCTTCGATGCCAGCAATGATTCGTACCTCCGGGGAGATGTGGAATGCGGCGGGCGACACGCAGGACGCCAAGGCCGTCATCCCCGATAGCAGCTACGCCGCCGTTTATCAGGAGGTCATCGACTTCTGCAAGAAGCACGGCGCGTTCGACCCCACGACCATGGGCAGCGTCTCGAACGTCGGTCTGATGGCGCAGAAGGCCGAGGAGTATGGCTCACACGACAAGACCTTCGAGGTTCCGACCGATGGCGTGGTGCGGGTGGTCGACCACAGCGGCAAGGTGCTCATGGAGCACGAGGTGGGTGCCGGCGACATCTGGCGTGCTTGCCAGACCAAGGATGCACCTGTGCGCGACTGGGTTGGCCTCGCTGTTCGGCGCGCGCGCGCAACCGGGGTGCCGGCGATCTTCTGGCTCGACGAGGCGCGTGCCCACGACGCGCAGCTGATCGCGAAGGTGAACGCGTACCTTCCGAAGCACGACACGAAGGGTCTGGACATGCGCATCATGGCGCCGGCCAAGGCCACGCGCTTCTCGCTCGAACGGATGAAGGACGGCAAGGACACTATCTCCGTCACCGGGAACGTCTTGCGGGACTACCTCACCGACCTCTTCCCGATTCTCGAGGTTGGCACGAGCGCAAAAATGCTTTCCATCGTGCCGTTGATGAATGGCGGCGGCCTCTTTGAGACCGGGGCGGGCGGCTCGGCACCAAAGCATGTTCAGCAGTTCGAGAAGGAGAACCACTTGCGTTGGGACTCA
>CALJYC010000284.1 GCA_937984275.1 uncultured bacterium
GGACGGCTGATGTGGGCGAGGTCCACGCCGACGCGAAGCTCGTTCAGCCGCTCGACGTACGCCTTGCCGAAGTCGGTGAGCCCCGCGGTGCGCGACGAACCCGGCGCGCTCGATGCGCCGAGGCGCGACGAGGTGAGGTGCATCAGCGTGACGCGCAGGACGGAGCCGTCTGCGATCAGATCCAACGCCTCGATGCCATCGTCGAGCGCATTGCCACCTTGGATACCGATGAAGGCCGCGTGATCGCCGGCCGCTCGCGCGGCGCGAAACTCAGCGGCAGTGCGGACGTGCGTGATCCCGGGCGCGTTGCCCAGCAACGTCTGTAAGTGGCGGAGGTTCTTCTCGAACGCGCGACGGCGGCCGCGCGCGGATCGCGCAGGATTGGTCGAGATCACCCAGGTGGCGCCGCCGAGACCGATTTCACGCGCCGTCGGGAAGTCCGCATGTCCGAAGAAGCTGCGCCCGAAGACTCCGCCGCGGTGAGGCCGATTGAGGTCGTAGCCGAAGACGCGGTGCCAAACGAACGACTCGATGTGGAGGTCGATCGCATCAGAGCTTCGGAAGAGCTCCACGGCCTCCTCGGTCACTCCGAGGTCTTGCGCGGTGTCGGTAGCGTCCATCGGAACGCTTCCCTAACACGCCGGGCAGGAGATCGCTGTGATCCCGGTCGGTTGGCCGGAAATCGCCGGAATTTCAGTTTTGTAAATCGCTTGTAAACGCTTGTTTTTGCAAGGTTTGAGTTGACTCGATGGGCCTCTGAACCCACAGTGGCGCTTCCCGGCTAGTTAAGTTGTAAACAGTCGAGGGAGAGAAAGGACAAGAGATGTTGTCGTCGACCACAGTAGCGGCGAGCCGCAAATCCTCGGATTTGCTGAGCTCACGTTCGATCAAACACGTGGTGGTTCTCGGTGCCAATGGCGCGATGGGCCTTGGAAGCGGGGCGCTGTTCACGACAGCGGTACCCCGCGTGACCTTCTTGGCGCGAACCAAGGAGAAGGCCGATGGCGGGCTTGCCGCTGCGGTGAAGATGGTGCGGTCGAGCACTGTGGCGAGCCGGGTGGATACCGGAAGCTACGATGCCGATTTCGATCGCGTGGTGGCGGAAGCCGACCTGATCTTCGAGGCGGTGACCGAGCAGCTCCCGCTCAAGCAGGAGTTCTTCGACCGCATCGACAAGGCGCGCCGGCCGGATTCGATTGTGGCCACGGTCACCTCGGGTCTCTCGATCAACCAACTCGCCGAAGGCCGAAGCGACTCTTTCCGCAAGAACTTTCTCGGTTTGCACTTCTTCAACCCGCCGAACGTCATCGTCGGAACGGAACTGATCGCCGGCAAGGACACGGATCCCAAGCTGGTCGACTTCCTCGACGAGTACTGCACCAAGCTCCTCGGGCGCGCGATGGTGCGAACCGCGGACACAGCGGGCTTTGCCGGCAACCGGGTCGGATTCAAGCTTCTCAACGAGTGCGCGATTCTCGCAGAGGAACATGGACCACTCCTGATCGACGAGCTGGTCGGCCCGTACACAGGCCGTGCACTGACGCCGCTGGCAACAGTCGACCTCGTTGGCTGGGACATCCACCGCGCGATCGTCGACAACATTTACGAGCTCGCTCCGGATGAGGCACATGAGACGCTGAAGCTTCCGACGTACATGGCCGACCTGATGGAAAAGGGTGTACTCGGTCGCAAGACCGGCGGCGGTTTCTTCGGCAAGGATGACGCTGGCGGGCGAATCGTTCTCGACCCCAAGACCCAAAACTACGTGTCGAAGTCCGCGATTTCGCGACCGGACCTCGGGTTCATTGACGAGATCTCGAATCTACACCGTGTCGGCCGCTATGTGGACGGCATGCGCGCCTTCGCCGAGGCCACTGGGCCGTACGCAGCAATCGCGCAGAAGGTGATCGCCGGGTACATCAGCTACTCGTTCCATCGAGTCGGCGAGGTCACCGATGACATCTCCGGCATCGACCGCATCATGGGCTACGGCTTCAACTGGGCGCCGCCGAGCGTGTTGGTCGACACCATTGGCCTGAAGCGAACCATTCAGATGATCGAAAAGGCTGGCCTTCCCGTGCCGCCCGCACTTGCAAACGCCCAAGAGGGCACAACGTTCTTTGATGACCCACAGGTCAACGTGGGTAAGTTCTTCGTCGCCGCGTGAGCGAAAGGTTTTGGTGAAAGCAATGGCACAGGTTCCAGAAGTTTACGTTCTCGGCGGCTACCAGACGGACTTTGCCCGTAACTGGAGCAAAGAGAAGAAGCACTTCGTCGCGATGATGCGCGAGGCGGTGCTTGGCGCGCTCGACGAAACCCAGATCGAGCCCGGCGAGATCGACGTGGCGCACACCGGCAACTTTGCGGGGGAGCTCTACAGCAAGCAGGGGCACCTCGGTGCGTTCTTCTTGGAGATCGACCCGGCGTTCAGCGGTCTTCCGACCGCGCGTCACGAGGCCGCATGCGCCTCGGGCAGCATCGCACTTCTCGCGGCATCCGCCGAGATCGAGGCGCAGCGCTACGACCTCGCGTGCGTGGTCGGCGTCGAGCAGATGAAGACGGTCGGCCCCGGCGAAGGCGGCGACTTCCTCGGCACCGCCGCTTGGTACGAGCTCGAAGCCAAGGGCATCGAGTTCCCGTTCCCCAAGCTCTTCGGGAAGCTCGGCGACGAGTACGACAAGCGCTACGGGCTCAAGGACGAGCACCTCGCGGAGATCAGCACGATCAACTACGCGAACGCGAAGCTCAACCCGAACGCGCAGACCCGAACCTGGTACATGAACTACGACCATGCGATGAGCAGGGACGAGTTCAACGGCAGCATCGGTGGCCGCATTCACATCTCGGATTGTTCTCAGGTGACCGATGGCGCAGCGGCGGTGCTCGTGGCCTCACCGGAGTACGCCAAGAAATGGGCCGAACGGGTGGGCGTCCCGCTCGAGTCGATCCCCCGCATCAAGGGCTGGGGGCACAACACGGCCCGCATCCGTTTCGAGGATAAGATCGCGGAGAGCGCCAACTCGGAGTACATCCTGCCGCACGTCCGCAGCACGGTGACCTCCGCCCAAAAGCGCGCGGGCATTGCCGACAGCAGCGGAATCGACGCAATCGAAACCCACGATTGCTTCACCACGTCCGAGTACATGGCGATCGACCATTTCGGCCTCACCGCCCCCGGTGAAAGCTGGAAGGCCGTCGAAGAAGGCGTCATCGCCCTCGGCGGAAGCACCCCGATCAACCCGAGCGGCGGCCTGATTGGCGCCGGCCACCCCGTCGGCGCCACCGGCGTCCGCCAGGTCCTCGACTGCCACAAACAAGTCACCGGGACAGCAGGCGACTACCAAGTCGAAGGCGCCAAAAACGTCCAAACCCTAAACCTCGGCGGCTCCGGCACCACCAGCGTAAGCTTCATCCTCGGAACCTAGGGGACACTCTCCGGGCCCCCAACCCCCCGAGATCACCTCCCTTCTCACCCAAAGATCGCAGCGACTCGTTTCGTGGGTTTTCAAAGGCCGGCG
>CALJYC010000285.1 GCA_937984275.1 uncultured bacterium
CCTCTGCAAGCCGCCCCGTCCGGCGCAACCCCATGTCGTGTTTGTCCGAGCCCCGGTGAACCTGCGAGCACGCCCGTCGGGAGCCGTTCTCCGGTGATGCAGTCGTCGTGATGCAGTCGTTGTGATGCAGTTGTCATCCGATTTGGAACCATGTGGCTGCTGCTGCTGCGCAGACTTCGCCTTCGGCGTCGTAGACCGCTGTCCCGCAGAACGTTTTGCGGCCCTCTCGGCCCAGTGCCCAGCCCATCACCGCGTAGCGCTCGCCTGCGTAGATCGGCTTGCTCAAGCGGTAGGTCATGCGGCCGAGGACAATCTGGCCTTCGATGCCGTATCGGTCGATCAAGGCCCAGGCACCGGGGCAGTCCAGTGCGGCGCAGATGAACTCCGGTGCGACGATGCCTTCTTCGGCGACGAACTCCGCGGTGGGGACCCAGGAGCTGGCGACGACGCCCTCGCCAATGTTGCCCGTGAACAGACACATGCCGTCGCCGCAGCAGCGATTGGTGCCGCAGACGTAGCAGTTGGGGAAGGGGTGGGCCTTGTAGCCGGGGTAGTTGGCGCGAGCCGCGGCGGCTTCCGAGAAGCTGATCGCTTCGGGAATATCTAGGTCGAGCTCCACGACACGCGCGCTGGCTATTTCAGTGTCCGTGTGAAGCAGCGCTGCGACTCCAGCCGGGTCCGCCACCACGTGCATGGTCTCATCGACCGGGATGGGACGCTTCAGCGTCACTTCGACCTCCTGTCCGAGGCGCTTCCCTACCATCCCCACGGTGTAGCCCCCGTTCCCGGATCCGGGAGGGCCACAGAAGCGGCTTGCGACGCGGGCGGCGTGGGTGGTGGTTTCGGTCTCGAGGGTGTGTGCGGCGTTTGAATACGGCATGAGTGCCTCCTTTGTGCCCAAAGTACGGAGGAGGCGTGCGAAGGTCCTTTTGCCGAGCTTACCGAATCCTTAGCTCTTTACCTGCACTGAAAGCATAGCGATTTCACGGCCTTGTATGGGCACGCTATCGCCGGTGTCCTTGAATTGAAGGTCGCTGCCGGGCACGAGATCGACCAGCACGTGGGAGGCCCGCACCTCGCCCGCGGGCGCCGTCGCCGCCATCGCTTCCGCAACCCCGAAGGCCGCGCCACCGACGGTTGCGCCACGTCGAACGACCTCGCCGGTGTGAACGCCAAACGAAACCGGTGCCCCTTTTGCGAGGGCGACCCCGCACCGTATCGCGCGAATCGGTCCGTCGAAATAGGCCTGGAGCTTGCCGCGGACCGCATGGCCCCGGAAACGTTGGACCTCCGTGACCCAGGCGTCGTCGTCCATTTCGCCGTGCGGGTGGGCGACGAGGACAGTGCTCAGGAACCGGTCGCCTTCCGGTGCGGGCGGGTCCTGCGAGAGAATCCAACGCACTGCGTCCACGATCTCGTGTTGGTTGTGAAAGAAGAAGTAGTGGTCGTCTCCCGGGGCCTCGACGTACCGGGCATTGGGGATGTGTTCCGCGAGATAGGGACCGCTGGCCGGATGAATCATCTTGTCGTCGGCCGCTTGCAACACCACCGTCGGCACGCGAATCGTCGGGAGCAAGGCGCGGAGGTCGATGCGAATGTTCATCTCCAGGAGGTCGAGCGCGCTGCCTGGGCTCGCGCCCTCCTGCTCCGCGAACGCGGCCCAATCGACGAAGTCCGGGTCGCTCAGCTCGCTCGGCGCGATCGCGCGTAATGAGGCGCCTCTGCCCCAGGCTCCGCGGATGTAGCCCTTGAGCTTTTCCATCTCCTGCGGCGCGTAGCCATACGGGTAGTCCACCGTCTTGGTCATGCGTGCGAAGGCACCGCACAGAACCAAACCTCGAACGCGCTCCGGATACGTGGCCGCGTACAACATGGCGAGCGCGCCGCCTTCGGAAGCGCCGAACAGGATCGCGTTCTTAGAGCCGCACGCGTCGAGCACGACGCGCAGGTCGTCCATGCGCTGCTCGTGGCTCGGTAGCTCTTTGACGCGGTCGGAAAGCCCGGTGCCTCGCTTGTCGAACTCGATGACTCTGCCGACGGTCGACAGCGCCTCTTTTACCGCGCGCGTCTTCGGGTGCTGGAACATCGCGCGCATCGGCATGATCCAGCCGTGCACGACGACGATGTCGGTCTCTCCGTCACCAAGCGTCGCATACGCGATGTGGACGTCACCGCTTTGCGCGTACCGAGGCTGCCAACCGAGCCCGCGGGACTGTTTCTTCTCGGTCCGAATCTTGCCGACGAACCGATACCCTTGCCGAGGGAAGGTCTGAATGAGCGCGGGTCCGCGTTCACCTAGCGCGCTCCTTGCCAAGCTCACCCCACGCTGAATCGAGCTCTCCGTGACGATCGTGTCCGGCCAAAGCGTCTCGAGCAGCTCTTGCTTGGGCACGACACGCTCGTGGTTCTCAACCAGATAGAGCAGCAGGTCGAACACCTGCGGCTGCAACGGCTGCGGCTTGCCCTCGACGCGAAGCTCACGGCGGGCCGGGTCCAACTCGAACTCGTCGAAAACGATTGTCATGCCGCGGACTTCCAGGGGCCTCGCTAAGCTAAGGCTTTGCTAAGGTCCTGCAAAGGACCTTCTCGCCGGGCGTTCCTAGGATGAATGACAACGCGGCACAAAACCCGCCGCAAAGGAGGTTCGCTATGTATTCCAAGCTCTCATTCATCCGTCGCTTCACCGAAGAGGTTCAGCAAATCGCCCGTTTCGTGGCGTTCCCATTCGACCTCGATATCCACATCACCGAGGAGGAAATCATCGAGGAGCTTCAGACCGGAGGCTATGAGGCTGCGTGACGGAGGCGTCACTCGGCCGGGGCCCGCGCCTCGAGCCGCGCGACGAGTACCTTGTCCGCAAAGAGCATGAGCTTGGATCCGTGAATCTCGTACCGCGTGGTCGAGCCAAGCACGGTGAAGAGCTCTTGCTCTTGATCCATGCCCTCGGGGCACGCCATCCGCGTCGCGCCCATCGCGCCGAAGGTCAGCGAGCGGCCCGAGGTCTCATACGAGCCAAAGAAGCGGTTGCAGCCGCCGAACCCGTAGGCGCTCGCTTTGTTGGAGTTGAGCTCGAGGTACGGTGCTTTGTCGTTCACGGTGACCGTGATCGTCTTGCCGTTGAGCTCGAGCAACGCCCAGGTGGTGTCTTCCAGCGTGATTGGTTCCATTCCTCCACACGTCTCCCTCGGCCAACTGCGCACGAAGCGCCCGACGATCAGGGTGGTTTCCTTGCCTCGACCGTCGACCTTGGGGCGCAAGTCCAAGCCGCCTTCGACCGTGACGAGCAGCGGCGCGCCCGGCGCAATCTTCGCCTTGAGATACTCCCGCTCGAGGGTCGCATTGTCCGCTTCGTGGGCGACGGGCCACTGTTCCCGGGTCGCGCAGTCCATGAAGATCCCGGCGTCCGCCATGTACGTGTACATCCCCTGCAGACTCATCGTGCCCGACGGCGGCGGCGGCTCCCGTTTTTCATCCGCGGCGGTGGAGCTGTCCTTGCCCTTTTTGCAGGCCGACAGTGCGAGCAACCCAGCAAGCGCGCTGAGCGCAAGCAATCGAGTGATTGGAATCCCCCTCATGCGACGGGATTTACCACCAAGATACACAAACGCTAAACCTTTTCGTTCGCTCAGCCCGAAAACGGGATGCGTTCGCGGAGTTTCTTCGCGCGCTCCCGGGCCAGGGGGATCTTTGGCTCGTCCGGGTGGTCGAGCAGGAGTTGGTAGGTACCGGCCCCGGTTGGCTCGATGGCGCGGATTCGATCGTACCGAGCGATGAATCCGCGGTGGGATCGAAAGAATGCCTCGGGGTCGAGCTCGTCTTCCAAATTCGCGAGGGTCTTGTCGATCGCAAACCGGTCTTCCTCGGTGACGGCCCACACGAGCTCATCTTTGACCTCGAAGTAGATCACGTCGCCCAGCTCGAGCACTACGTAGGCATCCTTGCGACGCACGGCGATGCGCTCGAGCCGCTCGCCGCTGCTCGGCGCCCCTGCCGATGCGCTCCGAACGCGCTCGACCGCTTGTCGTAGTCGATCGAGCCGAACCGGCTTGAGCAGGTAATCTGCGACCCGTGCTTCGAACGCGCGCAGCGCGCCTTCGTCGTGCGCCGATACAATCACTACCTTGAGGTCCGGGTGGTTGGCCATCAGCGTTTCGGCGAGCGCGACGCCATCGGGACCGGGCATCCGGAGATCGAGAAACGCAACATCGGGCCGTTCTTCGTCGCACAGCCCTTGCGCCTCTGGTGCATTGCGGGCTTCTCCGACGACCTCGACGTCCTCACACTGCCCGAGCATGAAGCGAAGCTCGTCGCGAGCCAGGGGCTCATCATCAACGACGATTGCGCGAATGTTCATGCTTGCTCTCCTGGGATGTCAGCGTGCTTCGGCAACTCCACGGTCACCAGAGTACCGCGTTCCTGGGAAGAAAGCTGGATGTCGGCTTGCCCATCGTATTGCTGGTCGAGGCGCTTCCGAAGAGTTTGCAGCGCCAAGCCAGAGCCCTTCGTGGGCGAGCCGCGATGCGGTCCGTCGGCTTCGTCCTCGACTTCGATTCGTACCCGCTCGCCAAGATCCGATGCCCGAATCGTGATTCTTCCGGGCCCCTGTTTCGAGGCGATGCCGTGTTTGACCGCGTTTTCGACGATCGGTTGGAGGAGCAAGGCGGGCACCCGGGTGTCGCGCACGCTGTCGTCGATCGAGGTTTGCACTGCGAGTCGTTCGTCCCCGAGGCGCGCTCTCTCGATCGCGAGGTACGCGCACGCATGGTCGACCTCGTTCATCACCGATGCATCGTGCGGGTGGTGCAGTAGATATCGGTATAGGTCGGCGAGATCCGATACGAGTGCCCGCGCTTGCTCGGGATCGCGCCGAATGGTGGCGCGCAACGTGTTGAGCGCGTTGAACAAGAAGTGGGGCTCGAGCCGGCTGCGCAATGCCGTGAGCGAAAGGGCAGTGGCCGCTGCCTGGGCTTCAACCAGAGCGACAGCTTGCTCCTGGCGCGAGATCACGACCAACGCCACGTTTACGAAAAGCGCGACGCCGACCGCAACTCCGCCGAGCTGAGCGGCAAGCGAAGGCAGCGCCTCGATGGGGTTCAATCCGGAGAACGCCATTCCGGCGCCTGTGACCGTCAACCCGGCTACCTGGACCAAGGCCGCCGCGCCGAGCACGCGCCAGCCGATGAACATCTGCTCCCGCCGCACCGACATTCGGCCCGCGAGCCACCCGTCGAGGACCGACGCAACCAAGGCCCAGGGAAACTCCTCTGGGACGACCCGCGTCACATAGAAACCGCCTCCGAGAAGCCCCGTCAAAGCTCCGGCCCGAGGTCCCCCCAAAATGCCGGCGATCATGATGCCGATGGCACGAAGATTGAGAAAGTGCCCCAGCCATTCAAAGCCCATCGTCGAGCCCCAGAGCGAGAACATCAGCCCGAAGATGACCACGACTGCGATGTCTCGCGGTCGGCCGACGCCCAGCAGGCGGTTGCGCAGCGGCGGCACGAGCACCCCGAGAAGGCCTGCGGTCGCGATGAGGCTGAGCTTCTCGAAGAGCTCCGGTATCAGCAGCCGGATGTCCACGGCCGGAGCCTAGCAGCGTTTTGGGTCATGGGGCGTGGTCAGGGATCCCTGCCTGCGCTATCGTCGCGGCGATGAGTCGCCGACTCCTGTGGGTGTCGTTCTGCCTCGTGTTGTTTGGTTGCGGCCGCGACACGCAACCGAAGCAGCTCGACGAACCGTGCACGCGGACTGCGCAGTGCGACTCTGGCTTGGCGTGCCTTTCTGGCGTGTGCTTGCCCGCGCCTGACGCCGATGCGGGAGTGGATGGCGGACCCGATGCCGGCTCGTGAGGGTTACTGTGCTTCGGGCTCGTCCAAGAGGTTGCCCCCTTGGTTGATGTATTCGAAGCCATGTTTGATCACGAACACCGACCCATTGTCCGCGCGGATGGTCACATCCACCACCCCCGGGGAGGTTCGCCGTGGCGTGACGGCTAGCAGGGCTTTCTCGCTTTGAATCGAGACCTGAGACGACCGAAGCTGGCCGAAGTAGACGGCATAGCCGATGTCCAAGCGAAGGCTCTTGCCGACGACCCGAACGGTCTTCCCGCCTTGCAGGCCACCGAAGTCCGGGTCGAGCTCGTGGAACGCCATCTCAGCGCGCGGTTTTTCACAGGCTGCCAGTACGAGTACTGCGCCGATGATCACGCCTAGGATGCCCCCGAGCTTTTTCATCCCACCATTCCAAGCTATCACGTTGCCGATGGGAAGGCATGCTTGACATGGCAGTGCGCCCATTCGCACACTCCCGCTGACAAAAGGTTGCAGTGACCAAGCAAAACCTCCTCGTCGTCGATGCCGATCCCCGTAGTCTCCGAGTCCTCGAGGTGAGCCTCCGGAACGCGGGCTACAATGTGGCCGGGTGTCCTAGTGTGGGGAAAGCGCTGGAGATCCTGCACGCGAACAAGCCGGATCTGATCCTCTCCGACACGACCTTCAGCGATCTGAACGGTTTCGAGTTCGTCGAACAGCTGAGGCAGAACTCGGAATGGTCCCACATCCCGTTCATGTTTCTGTCGAGCGACGGGTCGATCGAAAGCAAGATCCGCGGACTGGAGCTCGGCGTCGAGGATTACCTCACCAAGCCCATCTACCTTCGGGAGGTGGTCGCGCGCGTCGGCATCGAGCTCGCGCGGCAGACGCGCGCGGGGCTTGCGCACAAGAGCAGCGACGCGAGGACGCGGTTCAGCGGTTCGCTTTCTGAAATGAGCGTCGTCGACCTGTTGCAGACGATCGACGTGAGCCGGAAGTCGGGGGTGCTCACGCTCGTTTCCTCCGATGGGCAAGCGGGGATGATCTCCTTTGATTCGGGTGCGGTGATCAACGCCACCGTCGAGGACTTGGTCGGAGAGGACGCGGTGTACCGGCACTTGCTTTGGCGCGACGGTACGTTCGACCTCGAGTTCAGGCGTGTGAGCTTGAGCGAGCGCACCGTTCACCGCACGACGCAAGCGCTCTTGATGGAAGGGATGCGACGGCTCGACGAGTGGAGCCGTTTGTCCGAGCTTCTTCCATCGTTCGATGCGGTCCTCGAAGTCGATGCGCAGATGCTTCGCGAGCGGCTTCGGGACATGCCTGACGACCAGAACGAGATGCTACGGCTGATCGACGGGCAGCACACTGTCGGTGAGGTCCTTCGCGAGCACGGGGGAGACCACGTCGATGCCCTTCGCAAAGTCGTGGACCTCTACTTCGAGGGGATGGTTCGTGAAGTCGGTCGAATTCAGGACAGCATTCCGATCCTGACCGAGGTATCCGTTCGTTCTTCAGCGCCGCCTCCGAGGGAGGGGATCAACACGATTCCAGGGCCCGCGGGCTTGCCGGTCGAGGGAGTTTCGGTGCCAGCCGCGCCGCCGTTGCCTGCGGTGGAGGCATCATCCACGTCGGTCACGGCGCCAGAAATGCCTGCAGTGTCGGGGTCAGTGCCAGTGCCGGCCCGAGCGTCGGGGTCCGTGCCTCCTTCGGACATGATGTCGACGCCGGTTTCGCTTCCCTCGCCCGCAACGGCCGACGATCTTGTGCTCGAGGACGCGATCACGACACCCTCCGGTGCACCGACAGTCCTTGCGCCGCCAACCGATGCGCCGCCCGAAGCTGACTTGGGGTGGCAGCCTGCCCCGCCGCCGACCCGCGAGCGCCGGCATACGCCCGCAGGTTTTCAGGCGGTGCGACCCGAAAGCTCGATGCATGCGGGCGGAACGATCCTGAATTGGGCAGGGCGAGTCCCCCAGATCGACAGAATTGACGAGGTCTCGGGCCGTGAGACGGTTGAAGTCGGGCAATGGGACAATACGCTCGACGAACTGCGCGACGATCCCGAGGTCGAGGAAGCGATTGTCGCGATCGACTCCGACCCGCCTCCGGCTCCGTTCGTACGCTCGACGCCTCCGAGCGACCGCCCGATCGACGCGGTGGTCGAGCGAGGCGAGGCTGAACACCGCGACGCGGTGATCGACTACCACGAGCCCCCGGACGTCGACCCACCCCCGCTCAAGTACGAACAGGTGTTCGAAGAGGAAGGGGCGAGCATCCGCGCGCCGCGTGCAGTCCAACCAAGCTCGATCGTTCCCCGGCAGCCCGCGAAGCCAACGATGTTGCCCTGGGCGCTGCTGATATTGGCGATCGGATGCGGCGTTGCGGCCGTCGCATATCTGCTGTCGCCGGCAGGCACGGCCACGGTCCGCAGCACGGGCACTGTCGCCGATACTGTCGCCGTCGCCGATACTGTCGCCGTCGCTGACCTTGCCGCTGGCAGTGCCGTTGACACTGCCGCTGGCACTGACACTGCCGCTGACACTGACACTGGCACTGGCACTGACACTGCCGCTGACACTGCCGCTGACAGTGTCGCTGACACACCACCCGCTCCTACGGAGGATCCCGACGTGATCTTCCCCGAGACCGGAGTCGCCGATACCTACGAGGCGCAGCTCGCGCTTGCCCGTCGGTTGAAGCGGGGGGCGCGCGCTTCGGCGGCCTATCGTCGGGCGATCGAGCTCAATCCCGAGGCCAGCCCCGCGTTGGCCGAGTTTGCTCGTTTGATGTTGGCGCGGAACCACACGCGCGAGGCGGCTGAGCTCGCGGAGCGCGCGACGGCGGTCGATCCCACGAACGCGCTAGCTTGGGTCACGCTCGGCGCGGCCCGGCAGATGCGAGGCGATCGGCAAGGCGCACGCCACGCCTACCAAAACTGTGTGAAGCTCGGCAAGGGCCAATACGTATCGGAATGTCGCGCGATGCTGCGCTGACCGCGCGGCTCAGACACAAGTTTCGAGGAAGCGCGCCCGTCCTGCTAAGCTCGTCCGATGATAAGGGGGGCCGCGTGAGTCGAGTAGAGGCAGCCGCGATTGCCGGGGCCGGGGGTCGGTGATGAGCGCGCCCCTCATTCACGAGACAGCCGTCGTTGATGACGGCGCGCGGGTCGGTCCAGGGACGCGCGTCTGGCATTTCACTCACGTGTGCAGCGGAACGATCATAGGCGCGGGCTGCGTCCTCGGACAAAGCGTGTTCATCGGACCGGGTGTGGAGATCGGGGACGGGGTGAAGATCCAAAACAACGTGTCGGTGTATGCCGGCGTGACGATCGCGGACGACGTCTTTCTTGGACCGAGCTGTGTATTCACCAATGTCCTGACACCGCGCGCGCACGTCGAGCGCAAAGATGAGTTCGCCCCTACGCCGGTGGGGCGGGGTGTCACCGTCGGCGCCAACGCCACCATCGTGTGCGGACACTCCCTCGGCGAGTATTCGATGATCGGAGCTGGCAGCGTGGTCACCAGAGACGTCCCCGCCCACGCTCTCATGCTGGGCAATCCCGCGCGCAGAGCTGGCTGGGCGTGCCGTTGCGGTGAAGTGCTGCCCGGCAACGGCATTTGCGTTCGATGCGGCGACGTGTACGAGGCGACGGCACAGAGCTGCCGATGGGTCAAAAGCCGTGAGTGAAGAAGCGATCCCAATGCTGGATGTCGCCGCCCAGAACGGACCGTTGATCGATCGACTGACCGCGACGGCCGCCGACGTCATTCGGTCCGGACGCTACATCCTCGGCCCTGAGGTCGCAGCCTTCGAGCGCGAAGTGGCTGACTACATCGGCGCGGAGCATGCCATCGGCGTTTCGAGCGGGACGGATGCGCTGATGGTCGCGCTGATGGCGCTAGGCATCGGCCCCGGTGACGAGGTGATCACGACGACGTTTACCTTTTTCGCAACGGCGGGGTGCATCGCCCGTGTGGGCGCGACTCCGGTCTTTGTGGATATTCGGACTGACACGTTCAACATCGACGTCGAACAGGTCGCGGCTGCAGTCACGAATCGCACTCGCGCGATTCTCCCGGTTCATCTGTTCGGACAAGCCTGCGACATGGAGGCGCTGTCGGGCGTTGCGGCGAAGCACAGCTTGCCGATCATCGAGGACGCCGCGCAAGCCATCGGTACGAAAAGCTCGATTGGGCCCGTGGGCAGCCTCGGCGCGTACGGTTGTTTTTCGTTCTTCCCGTCGAAGAATCTCGGCGGCTTCGGGGATGGCGGGCTCGTGACCGCTCGAGACGCTGTCCTTGCGGACAAGGCTCGTGTGATGCGCGCGCACGGGAGCAACCCCAAGTACCACCACTCGGTGATCGGCGGGAATTTCCGCATGGACGCACTGCAGGCTGCGCTCTTGCGCGTGAAGCTTCCCGAGCTCGAGGCTTGGACGGCACAACGGCAAGAGAACGCGTCCCGTTATGACGTGGCGTTTTCGGATTCCGGCTTGGACGAAAGCTTGCTGCGACCCCCGCCGCGGCGCTTCGAAGGGCACATCTACAATCAATATGTTCTGCGCACTTCGCGCCGAGATGAGCTGCAAGCGCACCTCCAAGCCGAAAGAATCGCGACGGCGATCTACTATCCCGTGCCGCTTCATCGGCAAGAGTGCTTCGCGCATCTCGGGTATCGAGAGGGATCGCTTCCCGTATCGGAGCAGGCGAGCCGTGAGGTCCTGGCGCTGCCGATTTTTGCGGGCCTCGGGCAAGCGCGTCAGAAGCGCGTCATCGACAACGTAATTGGTTTCTTGGGCCAATGAAGTGGCCATCGCCGCACCTGCGCCCTAGAGTGCGCACCAGCTCATGACAGGCCGTTACCATGCACCGTTTGCCGAGCACGGGTCGCACACCGTCGATGCGGCGATCGCTGACCGCCTCCTGAGGATCGCTTTGGAAAAAGGCGGTGACTACGCCGATTTGTTTTTCGAGTACTCGGTCAGCGGCAGCTACGCATACGACGAGCAGATTCTCAAATCCGCAAGGCGGGCCGTGTCGATGGGCCTCGGCGTCCGGGTCATGAAGGGCGATGCGACCGGGTACGCCTATTGCGAAGATTTCTCGTTCGACGCGATGAAACAGGCGGCCGAGACCGCGGCTCAAATCGCAGCTGGTGGTCAGCCTGTCGCGCCGCTGGCGGTGTCGATGCGCGACGCGCCCAGCCGCTATCCTGTCGCGGAGGAGTCGCTCGACGTGGACGGTGAGGCGAAGAAGGCGATTCTCGAGCGTGCCGATCGTGCTGCCCGCGCCTCCGACCCGCGCGTGGTCCGAGTCGACGCTTCGTTCGCCGAGAGCGTTCGTGAGGTGCTGATCGCCAACAGTCTCGGGCACATGGCGCACGACCGTCAGCCGTTGATCCGCTTCGGCATTCGAGTGATTGCGGAGGACGGAGGGAATCGCCAATCGGGTTCATCGGGTGGCGGCGGCCGGATGGGGCTCGAGTATTTCGAAGGCCAGACGCCCGAATGGCACGCCGAACAGGCGGTGCAGCAGGCATTGGTGATGCTCGACGCGCGCGAGGCGCCCGCGGGCGAAATGGATGTGGTCTTGGCTCCCGGCGACAGCGGGATCTTGTTGCACGAGGCAGTCGGGCATGGTCTCGAGGCCGACTTCAATCGAAAGAAGACGAGCAACTACTCGGATCGTGTTGGCGAGGAGGTCGCAAGCGCGCTGTGCACGGTCGTCGACGATGCGTCGCTCGAAGGGTCGCGTGGCTCGATCAACGTCGATGACGAGGGGCAGCTGCCGACTCGCTCCGTTCTCATCGAGGGCGGTGTCTTGAAGGGCTACATGCAGGATCGCCACAGCGCGGACTTCTTTGGAACCACCCCAGACGGGCACGGCCGCAGGCAAAGCTTCCGCTCGCATCCGATGCCCCGGATGACTAACACGATGCTCCTTGGCGGACAGGACGCGCCGGAGGACGTCATTCGAAGCGTGAGCCGCGGGGTCTACGCCAAGAAGTTCGGCGGTGGACAGGTCGACATCTCCAATGGTGATTTTGTGTTCTCATTGACCGAGGGCTATCTGATCGAAGACGGCAAGCTCACCGCGCCGCTCAAGGGTGTGAACCTCATTGGTAACGGCCCGGATGCGATGCGCAACGTGGTCATGTTGGGGCACGACTTCGAGGTGTCGGATGGGATTTGGACGTGCGGCAAAGAGGGTCAGTCCGTTCCGGTCGGTGTTGGTTGTCCGACGATCAAGATCGCGTCGAGGACCGTCGGCGGGACGCAGGTGGCCGGCGGATGAGTAAGGCAGAGGAAGAGGCCAACGTCCTGGTCGACCTCGGGCGATCGGTCGTCGAGCGCGCCATCGGAGGCGGCGCCGATGTGGCGGAGGCTGGGGTGCACAGCGGGTCTCATCTTTCCGTGAAGGTTCGGATGGGCGAGCCGGAGCTGGTCGAGGAAGCCGGCTCGCGCGCGCTCGGTTTGAGGGTGATGGTCGGCCAGCGCGTGGCATCGACGTACACGAGCGACCTGAGTGAAGCGGGGCAGCGTACGCTGATCGAAGATGCGCTCGAGCTGGCGCGGCTCAGCGAGTCCGACGAGTTCGCGGGGCCGCCCGACCCGGCGGAGCTCTCGTCGCGCTCGCAATGGGCAGACTTGGAGACGTTCGACGAGGGAGTCAGCCAGATTTCGGCGGACGAAGCGCTCTCCTGCGCGTTGCGCGGAGAACGCGCGGCGTTTGATTTCGACCCGCGCATCACCAATAGCGAAGGCGCCTCGTTCACCCGAGCCAGGGGTGTGAGCGCGCTGGTGACGAGCGGAGGGTTCGCGGGTAGCGACTACGGCACGTACGCCTCCGTCGTCGTCAATCCGGTCGCCGACGACGAAGGCGGCAAGAAGCGAAGCGGCTACCACTGGTCCGCATCGCGGCACTACGCCGATCTCGAAGACAGCGAAGCAGTCGGCGAGGAAGCCGCGCGTCGTACGATTGCCCAGCTCGGCGCGAAAAAGCTTCCGACCCAAGAGTTGCCAGTAATCTTCGACAAAGATGCTGCGCGGTCGATCCTCGGCCTCTTTGCGGGATGCGTTCTCGGCGGCTCGATTTGGCGCAAGAGCTCCTACTTGATCGACCGCGTGGGCACCCGGGTTGCGAGTGACCTCGTCGACATCGTTGACGACCCGCTGCTTCCGAGGGGGCCGGGCTCCCGCGCGTTCGACGGAGAGGGGCTGCTGTCGCGTCACAACGTCGTGGTCGAGGACGGGGTGCTCAGGACGTATTTGATGGACACCTACAGCGCGCGAAAACTCGGCCTGACCAGCACCGGCAGCGCTTCCAGGTCACCCTCAGGCGGAATCTCCGCTTCCACCAGCAACCTGATTCTGAAAGCCAACACCCAATCGCGTGACGAGCTCATCGCCGATACCAAACACGGGCTCTACGTCACCGGGATGATGGGTTTCGGCTTCAACGCCGTCACAGGCGACTTCAGCCGAGGTGCGTCGGGCTTCCTGATCCAAGACGGCGAGCTGTCCCACCCGGTGTCAGAGGTCACGATTTCGCTGAACCTCGATCAGTTGCTGCAGCGGATCGATGCCGTTGCGGATGACTTGGACCAGCGCACCGCGATTGCCTCGCCGACCTTCCGAGTGTCGTCGATGACCCTCGCCGGCAGCTAGCGTTAGGGCGAGTGCAGCGGCGCACGACGGACGTGCTCACAGGTTCACCGGGGCTCGGACAAAGACGACACGGGGTTGCGCCGGACGGGGCGGCTTGCAGAGGTGGCCCGATGCACTTGGGGGGCGTGGGCCACGCAAGCCGCCCCTCGGAGCTCGCGCCAATCGGACCTGGTTGCTGTCTTACCGATTGTCACTCACACGCCGACTCCACCCCATGTCGCGTTTGTCCGAGCCCCTACGGACGACTCCTCGCACCCAACAGTGCCAGCTTCCGGAAGAAAAGGGGTCAGACCCCTTTTCAAAAGGGTTAACTCCAAGCGCATCACACACGCCACGCCTCCGTACGTCGACTTCTACACAGGAGAACGGCTCGCGATGGGCAGCACAGCGATTGGGTC
>CALJYC010000286.1 GCA_937984275.1 uncultured bacterium
GACGAACGTCGTTTCACCCGAACGCGCCGGCGGGAGCTCGAACTTCGTGTAGTTGAGCGCCTTGGCGGTGTCGACACCGAGGTCGCCGATCGACATCTGGTCGATGGGCTTCTTCTTGGCCTGCATGATGCCCTTGAGCGACGCGTAGCGGCCGCCGACTTCCAGCTTTGCGTACTGGTGGTCGCCAGGAGTCACGCCGTTCTTGACCGACTCCGGATGAAGGATGCGGTCGGAGGTGGTGATGACGGCCGGGCCGGTGACCTTCACCGTGGCAACGCCCGTGTCGAGCTCACGCTGGACCACGAGAGTCTTACCATCGTCCGCCGTCTCGATCTTCATGGCGGAGTTGATGATCGGCCAGGCGAGCTTCTCGGCAAGCTTGGTCCCTGCGACGTTGGAGTCACCGTCGGCCGCCTGCTTGCCCATCACGACGAGGTCCGGGCTCTCCTTGTCCGCGATCGCCTTGAGGATCGAGGACACGACCCCGGCATCGAGGTTGCCTTCTTCCGCTTCGACGAGGATGCCGCGCTCGGCGCCCTTCGCGAGGCCTTCGCGGATGATTCGCTGGGTGTGCTCATCGTTCGGGCCGATCGAAACCAGCACGACTTCACCGACACGCGCGTTCTTCTCGGCGGCATTTTCGGTCAGTCGCAGGGCGGCTTCGAGGCTCCAGTCATCGAACGGATTCATCTTCCATTCGAGGCCTTCCGATGTGACGGCTGTGCCGTCGGCGCTCACCTTGAGCTTGCTTGCGTTGTCCGGGTCCGCAACGCGCTTGATGGATACGAGGATCTTCACACTTCCTCCTCAAATTGAAGAGCCATTCAGGCTGACAAATGCTGGAAAACGCAGGCGATCTAGGCGCGTTTTGTATGCGTGTCAAGGAGCGGGGTCCGGCGGTCGACCCGGCAAGCTTTCTCGACGTTTGCTTTTCGCGCGTGTGCTAGAAGCGCCGGATGGGCGAGCAGACGACCGCGACCCGCTATGCGCTCGTGACTGGCGGGAGCAGCGGCATCGGGCTCGAGACGGCACGGGGCCTGACCGCTCACTTCGACGTGGTTGGGATCGTGGGCCGAGACCCCACGCGTCTTGCTGAGGCTGCTGAGGACCTCCGCTCGGGGCGCGCGCGCATCGAGACCTTTCAGGCAGACTTTGCCTCGTTGGCGGACGTGCGCCGGCTTGCCGAGGACATCAAGTCCCGATTCGATTCGCTCAGCGTCCTCGTGAATAACGCGGGCGTCTGGCACACCCACCGCACGCTCAGCAAGGACGGGTACGAGGCGACGTTTGCGGTCAATCATCTCGCACATTTCGCCCTGACCAATGAGCTCAAAGACTTGCTGGTCACCGCGGCGCCCGCCCGTGTCGTCAATGTTTCCTCCTCCATGCACGGGCGCCCCAAGTCGATCCATTGGGACGACCTGATGTTCGAGAAACACTGGAAAGGATTCTGGGTGTATGGCCACTCCAAGCTGGCCAATGTTCTGTTCTCAAACGAGCTCGCGCGTCGCTGGAAGGATCTCGGAGTGACGTCGAACGCCTTGAACCCTGGCAACGTGCGTAGCCGCATCACGAGGAACAACGCGTTCCTCAATACGCTCCACCGTTCGCCCATTGCCCGGTTGGTCATCATGTCCGAAACCGATGGCGCTCGTACATCCATTTATGCCGCAACTGCTCCGGAGCTCGAAGGGGTGACCGGGCGCTATTTTGCCAAGGCTAGGGAAGCCAAACCCAACAGGGCGACACGAAACGAGGAAGCAGCGCGGCACCTTTGGAAAGTAAGTAAGGAGCTCGTCGACGAGTCGGCCACGCCATCGACCGGAGACGCAAGGCACGTCCCCGCAACCTTCCCGCCGGGGTTCGCACAAGGGTCACGCCTCGGGCTGCCGCCGGGCCCCTTGTCGATGCGCCCGGTCCCTTTCATCGCTCTAACCGCGCTGCTCCTCGGCATCATCTTTGCCCTTCTCTACGGCTGAGGGCACTCAGCCAAGAGCTCGCCTGACCAGGACAGGGCCCTGCATTCCCTAGTCGACGTCCTTGGGTGGGAAGCGCGCGCTGAAACGCTCGGCGAGGGCGGTGATGGTGAGCGCAGGGTTCACGCCGACGTTGGCCGGGATCGCCGAAGCATCGGTCACGAAGAGCCCCGGGTAGCCGAAGACTTGGTGGTCGCTGTCCACCACGCCCGCGTTGGGCTCGGCCGCGATCGCGCAGCCACCGAGGATGTGGGCCGTCACCGAGGCGTTTCCGATGCTTTCGAGAACATTGTTGTGAGGCGTGCCGCCGATGTGCTGGGCTAGCTTGCGAGCCGCTTCGTTGGCCTCGGGGATGAAGGCTGGCGTGCCCCCAGAGGCTCCAGCACTCGAGTGCAACAGCGGTTTGAACGGCCAAAGCAGTCGGCGACTACGCCGGAATGCAATCTGGCTTTCGAGGCTCTGCATGACGGTGAGCACGGTGATGCGCTTGTGCCAGTTGCGTGCGAACAGAGCGCGAAGCGTCCGTATCGGATGCACCACGATTCCTGCGATCGTGCGTAGCGCTCGGCCGAATGCAGCGGTGCCGTCGGTGAGCGGTCCCATATACCAACGCATGAAGTCGTAGCCCGGCGGGAAGCGGTTTTGCGTGATGTGCGTGTGCGCGTTGGCGTAGAAGTGCGACGAGATGGCTGTGCCGTGCGTGAGGTCGTCGTCGGGGTTTGGCGAGAGCGCCGCGACGATCGCTTCGCTGTTGGTTCGGACGACGTCGCCGAGCGCAGGTGAAATCTCCGGGAGTGTCCGGAGCTCGTCCCGGCACTTGAACAAGAGGTCCAGTGTTCCGACCACGCCCGCGGCAACGATGACCCGCCGCGACCGCAACGCTGGATGCCTCTCCCTCCGGTTCAACGGGTTCACCGTTTGCAATTCGTAGCCACCCCCCTCGAGCGGACGGATCGAGACCACTTTTCGTCCCGGAAGAATCTCCGCCCCGAGCTCTTCCGCCAAGTAGAGGTAGTTCTTGTCGAGGCTATTCTTCGAGCCGTCGCTACAGCCAGTCAGGCAGCCTCCGCAGCGCGTGCAGCCGGTCCGCTCGGGACCTGCGCCACCGAAGAACGGATCGGGTTCGGTCTTTCCCGCCGAGCCGAAATAGATCCCCTGGGGGACGGGACCAAATGTGTCGCCGGCGCCCATCGCTTCGGCGGTTGCCTGCAGCCAGTCGTCCATCTTGCCGTGATCCGGGTTGGGCGTCCGGCCGAGCATCGCCGCGGCGGTGTTGAAATGCGTCGACAGCTCCTCTTTCCAATCGACGCCGAGGTTGGCCCACGCCCGGTCTTGAAAGAATGCCTCGCCCGGCTTCAGCAACACCGCGGCGTACACCAGGCTCCCGCCGCCGACGCCTACGCCGCCCACGATGCCGACGTGCCTGAAAAAGTGCTGCACGAAAAACCCGCGAAAGCCAATCTGCGGAATCCAAAACAGCTCGCGTAGGCTTCGATCGGCCGCGCTCATGTCGTCGGGCGACACCTTCCGGCCCTGCTCGACAACGGCAACACGATAGCCTTTCTCACTCAGGCGCAACGCCGGCACACTGCCGCCAAAGCCGCTGCCGATGATGATGACGTCGTAGTCCATCAATCCTCGAGGGGGTTCACGAACTCGGGGTCCAGCACTTTGCGCGGGTGACGCGCGGTGACCTGGCCCATGAAAGGCGGATGAACCGAGTAGCCCAACATGCTCTGAAGTCGGGGTGACATTCGCGCGACCTTCTCCTTGGGGATGGAGAGAAAGAAGTTCTCCTGCGGACGGGCCCACGGCTCGCAGTACTGATTGCTGATCGCCGTGCGGACCCCGTTGGAATGATTCTCGCCGCCGCGGTGTACGAGCGTGCCTGCGAACACCGCGCACGAGCCCGCCGGCATGAGCAAGGGTCGAAGCTGAGGTTGGTACTGCGGCGCGAGCCCCACGGAGTCGTCACCGGAGTACATATTCACGAGCTCATCGTCGCTCCAGCGGTGGCTTCCGACGATCACCTCGGTTGCGCCGTTGTCCTCGGTGAAGTCGTCGATCGCCCACATCGTCGACACGCTGATCGCCGGGCGCGGCCTCGGGATGGTGTAAAATGAGTCGTCCGTGTGCGCGGGCTGGGGTGTTTCTCCTGGCGCAATCGCAATCGCCTGACTCGCGGTGAGCAGGTACCTGGGCAGCAGCAGCTCGTCCATGATTGACATGATCGTCGAATGCTCCGCCAGTCGTTCGAAGACCTTTCCCCGAGCCACCAGGGTATAGACACGCTGTGTTCGCCTTCCTTCGAAGTCGTTGCGGCCCGACGGGCCTTGCGCGAGGAGTCGCGCGAGGTCGTCGCGGATCGCGCCAAGCTCGGAGGCGCTCAACAGCCCCTCGAGAACGACGTACCCGTCGGTGTCGTACGCTTGTCGCCAGTGGTGGATTTCGTTCGGGGCCGTCATCGGTTCGCGTTCGCCCTCCCAGCCGATTCGGTCAGCGCTTTCGAAGCCCTTCGAGAAACAGGCTCGCGCAATGGGCAGCGGCTTTTCGCAGAGCCGCAGCATCGCCCTCTCCCAATGCCCATGTCAGCAGGATCGCGTCAATGGCGCCGAAGAGACTGCGCGCCACCACGCGAGGGTTGAGGTCCTCTCGAAACGCGCCTTCCTTTTGCCCGTCCCGAACCACTCCGGCGATCACGTCGATGTACTGCATGAACAACGGCGCCGCGTACTGCTTCAGGAGGCGGGACGACTGCCGCAGGTGCACGGTGATCACTTCGGCCAGGTCGCGCTGCTCCTCGAGCAAGCCGAGCTGCAGCTCGATGATGCGCTTGATTCGGTCTTCGAACGGATCCTCCGACTCGGCGACTTCCCGGAGAATGGAGAGAAGCCGCCCGATACCTTCCTCGAAGATCGTGATCAGGACGTCGTCCTTGTTCTTGAAGTAGAGATAGATCGTGCCGTCGGCGACGCCCGCCGCCTTGGCGATCTCGCTCACCCGCGTCGCATAAAAGCCATTCTTGGCGAAGACCTTCACCGCTGCCTTGAGGATCCGATCCCGCTTGTCGGGCGCCCTCTTGCGCTTGTTGGCTGTTGAATGAACCGCCATTCATTTTCGGGTATCACAACCGCAGGCTCGCCGTCAAACCGCGCTAGCCGGGTGGCTCTTCCCCTCGCAGGAGCCGGAGGATGTTGTCCGCGTGCCGGAGCACGACGAGGATCCACAGCCCGACCGCGAGTTGAATCGGCCACTGCCGCCCGTCGAAGGCTATCGTCAGGGCAGCCGCGAAGGTCGCAGCAGAGAGGGATGCGACGCTGGCGCGTCGACTCAGTTTCTTCACGACGACGAACGCGACGAGCGTAGCGGCGCCAATTGGGGGAAGCGCGGCCAGCAAGACCCCAGCGGCCGTGGCCGCCCCCTTTCCACCTCGAAAGCCATGCCAAATCGGAAAGATGTGCCCGACCGCTGCAGCGATCCCGACCACCGTGATCCACGGCCAAGAGAGATCGAACGTCCAACGTGCCAACGCGACGGGTACGAAGCCCTTGAGCATGTCGAGGAGCATGACCTTACGGCCTGTGTTGTTGCCGAGGGCCCGACCGACGTTCGTCGCACCGATGTTGCCGCTCCCGATGCTTCGCAAGTCGACGCCCTCTCGCTCGGCCAAGACGAGACCGAACGAGATCGAGCCAACTAGGTATGCCGCGAGGCTGAGGGCAAGACCAAGCACCGCGGAATCATACTGCTTTCGTGGCGCGGGGATCCGGTAAGTTTTTTGCTCGGTCAGGCGGCTCCCCGTAGCTTCAGCTATGATGCTGTCTGGTGTGCACCGCGAGACTCTGGTTCCGGTCGCGCTCTACGCGGAGCTGGTCGCCGATGAGGAGGTCTTGCCCGCGTTCGTGACCAGCATCAGCGAACACGGATTGCTCCTCGACGCACTCGCGATCTTGGGCAACCGCCGCGGCGATCAATTACAGGTCCAACTCACCCTCCCGGGCGAGCCTGACCCGCTATGGATCGGTGCGGAAGTCGTTCGCGACACGCACGGCTCACTGTTCAACGATACCGCCATTCGTTTCACGGCGATGGCCAACGCCCACTGGCGCTCCCTGCGGCGATGGGTTCGCGTTCGAGAGCTCGTGTTGGCGACGCAGCCGATCGGCGTCCACGACGCGGCTTGAGGACATCTCCCACCCCCAGTTGCTATCCTAAAAGAGGGGACATGGTCGTCAGTCTGCACAGCGAGCCGCCAAGCCTTCGTCCGTCGCCTGAGGACGCGACGAGCAAGGCGCGCGCCACGCCGCGTGGGTCCGTGATTCCGTTCAGTGGGTCGCTGCTGCCAACCGGCTCGCCCTTTGGATGGAACGCCCGAGATCGCTCCCTCTACGTTCAGTTCCTTACCGCTCTCCTCATGGTGATCGTCACCTTCTCCTTCGCGGTGCTCGATGGATGGCCCTTTCTGCTCGGGCGCCCAGACGACGACGCGGCGTTGCGAACCACGACCATGCTTGCCGCGAGTGCCTTGGTGTTCTGGATCGGGTTCTACGTTTGGACGTGGCGCTGGTACGTGCGACGCGAAGTGAAGTTCTCTTGGTTGCTGTTCGGCACCATTGCCGCGCACGTCGTCACCGCCACGGCGGTGTGTTACGCGATCGGTCCCTATACGGCGGCGAGCGGGCTGATCATGGTTGCTGCGCTGCTCCTGGGGATGGTGCTGCTCGAGCGGCGCTCGCTGTGGATCGCCGTGATCGGCTGGTTCTTCTCGATGGTTGCGATGCACTTTGCGAGCAAGGCTGGAGTTCTGCCATTCCTTTCCTTGTCTGAAGCGTCGTTGGAGGGGGCGGATCTTGCCGAGGTTGCCGCAGAACGCGCCGTCGCAGCTGCTCTCATCTGCATTCCGCTCGCTGTCGTCATGGATCATCTGATCGGCGTCTGGCGACAGGATGAACGGAGCTTGTTTGAAGCCGCGCAGTTCGATTCGCTGACCGGCGCCTACACACGCGGTTTCGCGATGGAGGTCATGCAGCGCGCGCTGCTGAAGGCCGGCAGTGATAGGAAACCGTTGGGCGTCTTGATGCTCGATCTCGACCACTTCAAACGCATCAACGACGCGCACGGACATGCGCGCGGCGATTTGGTGCTCAAGCAAACGACGCACGCCGTGCAGTCGACGCTGCGCGCGGGTGACATCGTCGGGCGCTTTGGTGGGGAGGAGTTCGTGATTCTCCTTCCGGGGGCGGATTTGAAGCAGGCGGTGGGCGCTGCCGAGCGTTGCCGCGCCGCCGTTGCGAAAATGGAGATTCCCGGGGCGCCGTACCTCTCGGTCACGGCGAGTGTCGGGGTAGCGGGGTTTCCCGATCATGGAGATGACCTCGACGGGTTGCTGAAGGCGTCGGATCGCGCGATGTACACCGCCAAGGCCAACGGGCGAAATCGCATCGAGACGGCCAAAGTGATACGGTGAGATATGGGGGACGGCTATGTGTAGGATAATGTGTGTTTTGAGCGTATTGATGGTCGCGGGGGCCGTTGCAGGCTGTGGGAACGACGACGGCACCGAGGCGGACCGTATCGGGGTCGGCGCCGAGTGCACCGCGGACCCGAGCGCCGATCCGCCCTCGACCTGTCCGGTCGTACAGAAGGACGAGATGGACATCCAGCTCGAATGCCTCCCGTTCAAGGGGGGTTATTGCGGCTTGGAGGGCTGCGAAGGGGATGTCGACTGCCCAGACGGCTCAGCCTGCATCACGCACGATGACGGCAAGAATTACTGCTTCAGGGAGTGCACGGACAAAGAGGTGGACTGCAATCGCAATCGCCCTACCTGCGAATCCAACTGCGTGGGCAGTGTCACCTTCGTCGACCCACGGAATGAGCGGAAGGCCTGCAAGCCCCCGTCGGCCACCGATTGCCCAGATCAGTAGGCAAGCGCTTTGCGCCCAATCCCTTGACTTCCCGGGGGCCGGACCGTAGTACAGCCGCCGCCGTCTTGCTGGCGTAGCTCAACTGGTAGAGCACCGGTTTTGTAAACCGGCGGTTATGAGTTCAAGTCTCATCGCCAGCTCTACTTGAAATTTCGGAATGACCATGGAGGGTTGCCCGAGCGGTCAAAGGGAGCAGACTGTAAATCTGCCGGCTTATGCCTACGGTGGTTCGAACCCACCACCCTCCACCAGGAGAAGAACGAACAGATTACGCGGGTGTAGCTCAGTTGGTAGAGCCTCAGTTTTCCAAACTGAATGTCGCCGGTTCGAGCCCGGTCGCCCGCTCAAACAATTCAGACTATGCCCAGGTAGCTCAGTGGTAGAGCACCCCCTTGGTAAGGGGGAGGTCGTGAGTTCAAGTCTCATCCTGGGCTCCGCGAATTTTGTAGGTTCAAGCAACCTCACTCAGAAGAACGACGAAGTAGGAAACGAACGATGGCTAAAGAAAAGTTTGTCCGAGACAAACCACACATGAACGTAGGGACGATCGGTCACATCGACCACGGTAAGACGACGCTGACAGCGGCGATCATGAAGGTGATGAGCGATAAGCACGGCGGCGAGGTCAAGAG
>CALJYC010000287.1 GCA_937984275.1 uncultured bacterium
GCCGTCGACGCGCCCGGTCGACACGCCTCCGAAAAGGATCGGGGTCTCGAGGTCTTGGCGGACGTGGCTTGCGTCCGTCGGCAAGCTACGAGGCAGGCCGCCGACGAAGGCGGATTCGGGCCACACGATGAGGTCGAGCTCGCCGGCCTCCTCCAACTGGCGGCTCTGCTCGAGGTGGCGCCGGTGGCCCTCGACGGCCTCAGTGCGCTTCGCGAAGATACCCATGTTCACTTGCACGATGCCCAGGCGAAGGACCGGCGCTGCTTCCAGTTGTGCTTCGACTTGGGCAATTCGGGCGGTGCCGTAGATCACGGTGAAGGCGAGCGCCGCGACCGTGAGCCCCCAGACGAGCTTCGGGGCACCCTCGCGCCGCGGCCACCAACGAAAAGCCTCGTAGATGGAGAGGTTCACCAACGCGATCACGACCGTGACGAGCATCGGACCTCCAAGGTCGGCGATCTGAACCAGGGTCGTCTGATGCTGCAAGCTGTTGGAGAGATATGTTGGGAAGAGAGACGGATAGATCCACTCGATCAAGAGCAGGACCGGAATGGCGACGATGCTCGTCCTCCAACCGCGATGCCGGAGCGCGCGGTAGATCAGGCCGTAGACCGCAAAGTTGAATCCGAGATACGCCGAAAACGCCAACCAAAAGAACGTGCTTGCGGCGTACCCATACCCCGAGAACACATCGAGGAACTGGACGAGCCAGTGGTAACCGCCGGCACAGGTGACGGTTCCATAGAGCCAAGCGACTGCGAGCGTGTGACGCCAAGTACGCCCCAAGCCGAGCTCCAACGCGCCCCAAAGCGGAACCAGACACAGCAGCGAGAGCGGCCAAAACCCGAAGCCGGCCCACCCGAGGAAGTAGAGCATGCCCCCGAGGATTGCGAGGCCGTATGCCTGATAGCGAGGCGGCAGGCTCGCGCTCGTGGGGATGCTCCCGGTCACTGGGCGCCTAGTAGCACGCGTTCGGTGGATTCGCGCACGATGTCGAGCAGGCGATCGAGGTCCGCATCCTCGATGTTGAGAGGAGGAACGAGGTACACGGTATTCCCGAGCGGGCGAAGATGCGCCCCGAGCTCGAGCGCTACATCGGAGATTTGCCACCCGATCGTGCCCGCGTAGCCGAGCGCTCCGACCTCGAAGGCAGCGCACATGCCGAGCGAGCGCGGGGCGGTCACTCCCGCGACGTCGATCATGTTCTGGATCCCTGTCGCAAGCTTGGCGGCTTTCGGCTTGGCGGCTTGCAGCACGTCGTCGTCACGATAAATCGCGAGCACTTCGCGGGCGATGGCCGCGCCGAGCGGATTGCCGCAGAAGGTGTGCCCGTGCATGAGCGCGCGGCTCTTGTCGCCGCGAAAGCCATCGTAGATCCGATCGGTCGCCAGCGTGGCGGCAAACGGAAGCACCCCGCCCGAGAGTCCTTTGGCGGTGCACAGAAGATCCGGCGCAACGCCAGCATGGTCGCACGCCCACATAGGGCCGGTTCGGCCCAAGCCGGTGAAGACCTCGTCGGCGATCAGGAGCGTGTCGGCCCGTTTGGTTTCCTCCCGCAGCCGGGCAAGGAGACCGGCGGGGTACATTCGCATGCCAGCCGCGCCTTGTACCATCGGCTCGACGATCACGCCGGCGATCTGGTCGGCGGCTTCGCGAAGGAGCGCAAACAAGCGTTCGAAGACTGGCTCCCACCGATGGTCGACCGCGTCGGGCGGCCGTTGCACGTCGAACAGAAGTGGGCGAAAGAGGCCGGTGAACTCATCGACGTCGCCGGCGCTCATCGCACCGAGGGTGTCGCCATGGTAGCCGCGGGGCAGCGCGAGGAAGCGGTTGCGCTCAGGGCGGCCGTTCTGTTGCCAATACTGGAACGCGATTTTCAGTGCGACCTCAACCGCGGTCGAGCCATTGTCGCTGTAGAAGACGCGGCTGAGGCCGTCCGGCGCAACGCCAACGAGCTCAGCAGCAAGCCGCGAAGCCGGCTCGTGCGTCGCCGCCGCGAGCGTGCAGTGCATCATTCGTTCGGACTGCCGCGTAATGGCCGCCCGAAGACGTGGATGCCCGTGCCCAATGTTGTTGCACCACCACGACCCACTCGCATCGAGAACCCGCCGCCCCTCCGCCGTGATGAGCCACGGCCCCTCGGCGCGATCGACCACCAATAGAGGACGGGTTTCGTGATCCTCGCTCGACGTGTACGGCCGCCACAAGTGCGCACGGTCGAGAGCGATCAGCTCGTCATCGGAAGACATCTGCCCAACTTTGCGCGCAGTGTGGCGGACGCGCCAGCGTCACCGTCTTCGCCAGCCAACCAGCATCGTCATGCTGAGCATGAAGCCGAACGCGATGAAGGTGCCCCAGGCTGCCCCGACCTCTCCCATGCGCGGGATCAAAAGGGCGTCTGCCGCGAGGTTGAGGAGGGCGGACGTGAGGGCGATTGCCGAGACGGTCTTTGTTTTTCCGCTAGCGAGGAGCGGTGCTTGCCAGAGAAACGAGATTCCGAGAAGTCCCAACCCGGCGGCGAGGATGGGGATCGAGACCAGGATACTGGACGACGTGCGGTACGATTCCTCCAAGAGTGGCGTGTAGACCGCGACCAAGGGCAGCAAGACAACCAAGAGCGCGATCCATGCACCGGCCTGAAGGCTCGTCCTTCGGAGGAGCCTCGCGGCCTCCTCATGATCGCCGCGCCCATAGGCCGAGTAAAACAACGGAGTGAACGACTTGAGGGTCACCAAGTTGACGGTGTTCACGAGCAAGGCGAGGCGGTACGAGGCCTCATAACGACCGGCTGCTGCGACCCCGCCCCAGAGCGCGACGTAAAGACGGTCGGCGCTTTGGTATCCGACGTAGGCGAGCGCGGCGAGAATCATCGGAAGGGAGAATCGAAGTGGCTCGCCTAGAGACGCGAGCGAAGGCGGGCGCCCAAGCCAACCTTGCCGTGACAAGATCCAGACTGCCGCGAGTCCCGCCCCGAGTTGAGCCAGCACGAGACCGCCCCAGCGCGCCTCCCAAGTCCAACCGAGCAAGAAGAAGAGCGTGATCGCGATGAAAGGCCGGGTGCCGTCGACGAAATCCGACCACATAGCTGCGCGAGTGGGCTGGCTTTGCGTCTCGTGGATCGACTGCGCCATCATACGCCCGGTGGCAAACGTTGCCGCAACGATCACGCCTGCGATGGCCCAGCGGGGAATCGCTTCGACCCCGAGCACGAAGAACGAGTCGGGCAGAACGAGGATCGCCAGCGTTGCCAGACCGCCGGCGACGAACGCGAGGCCAAGGACGCCGCCAAGCTCACCCGCTAGCTCGGAGCGTGGCTTCTTGTGGACGTACACCAGAACGTACTGCTGCGGTGCCAGCGTGACCGTGGCGGCCGCAAATCCAAAGACCACCCCTTCCAGAATGGCAAAGCGCCCGTAGTCTGCTTGGTCGAGCAGATGGGTCCACAGCAAGTGCGCCAGGTGGACGAGGCCCCCCATGGCGCTCGCCAGCGTATAGATGATGACGTTCCGGCGGAACGTCTTGCTTGTGTCCGCGGCGTTCAGAGGGAGTGGGTAATCCAGCCGCGCCTTCAGGGCAACTCAGGATGCGGAGCAGGTGCCGGTGAGCTAGGGAGCGACTCCGTGGCGTTTCCGAAAATCGTACACCAGACCTGGAAGGACGAGCAGGTCCCTGCCTCTCTCGCTGCATGTCAGGAGAGCTGGAAGCGCTTCAATCCGGACTGGGAGTACCGCCTCTGGACCGACGCGGACAACGACGCCCTGGTCCAAGATGAGTTCTCTTCGCTGCTCGATCTCTATCGCTCGCTGCCCCGGGCGATTCATCGCGCGGGCTTCGCGCGCGTCCTCTATCTGTGGCGCTTTGGTGGTCTCTACGTCGACCTCGACATCGAAGCACTCAGGCCGGCCAACGAGCTCCTCGACGGTCACAGCTGCACGTTGGGCACTGAACCGAAGCTCCATGCGGAGCGACTTCGTGGCGTTGAGCAGGTTGTGTGCAATGCGGCGATGGCATCCGAGCCGAATCATCCGTTCTGGGAGAAGATGATCGCGGAGATCCGAGATCGTTCGACCCAGGGTTCCGACGATCCGGTATGGATGACGGGGCCGCTGTGTCTGCAGGCGGCCTACGAAGCACACGGGGAGCGACTCGGAGTGGAGTTATGGGAGCCCGACGTTTTCTTTCCGTTACCCGATCTTGGGAGCAGCTCGCTTCCACTCAGTCGCGAGGAGCGCCGGCACTACGAGCGAATGGCGACTTCGGGTTGTTACCCGCGGCAGAGCGTAGGGGTTCACCATTGGGCTCACACCTGGATCCCCATGAACCCCGCGCGACAGACCGTGCGCAAGGTTGCGAACGTCCTCAGGGGCGCGACATCGGTCGTGCGAGGTCACGTGACGGCCGACGAGCTCTTGCGATCGCAGCGCTACGGTCTGGAATTTCCCGAAGATCGATTCTCACCTAGGAGCTCGCGCGAGGTGGAGTACTTCGCGACGCGCGATGCGGGTTATCAGTCATCGAGTCGATCGAGTCTCGCGATCGGCGTGCTGATTCACAATCGGATCGATCTCGCGCGCTTGCTTCGGGCGCGGCTCGAGGCGGTTGCGAACCTCTTTCGAGAGGCCCGCATCTACATCGTCGGGGAGGATTCCACCGACGGGACCGAAGAGGTGCTGCGCGAGTGGGTGCGCGAGTCGC
>CALJYC010000288.1 GCA_937984275.1 uncultured bacterium
AGACGAGCGGGCAGCGTCACGCCGATCAGTATCGAAGCTACGAGCTTGTCATGCGCGCCCTAGAGCTGGCGAAGACAGTGCTCAAACCGGGCGGCACCTTCGTTGCCAAGATCTTTCAGGGTGCCGAGTTCGAAGAGGCGCGCGACGCGGTTCGCGAGGTGTTCGGCAAAGTGCGGATCATCCGTCCCAAGGCGACCCGAGACGAGAGCTACGAAGTGTTCCTCGTCGCCTTGAACTTTCGGCCGGTTACTTCTTGAGCGCTTCGAGTCGTTTGCGCGCGCGGTCGGCGTACGGCCCGTCGGGGTCGAGCTTTGCGGCGCGCCTCAAGTGTGCCCGTGCCTTGCCGAGCTGGCCTTGCTTCGCGAGGATCGAGCCGTACGCATACTGAAGTGCCGGGTCGAGCTCGTCTTGTCCGACGGCGCGACGCATCGTCGCCTCTGCGGCGTCGAGATCTCCAGTGGCGTAGTAGGCCAACGCCAGCTCGGCGAGAAGCTCGGTGGGAGGTGGATCGGACGCTTGGCTCAACGCCGTGCGCAACACCGGGACGGCCTCCTCGGGCAGCCCAGACCGCCGGAAGCCCTCTCCGACCGCCATGGCGAGCAGGACGTCACCACGCACCATCGGTCGAGCGGCGCGAAGCTGCACTGCGGCGTCCTCGGGCCGCCCCGTGTCGAGCAGCATCATCGCGAGGTTGATCCGGGGGACCGGGTCGTTCGGAAGCCGATCGATCGTCGCGAGGTATTCGCGCTCGGCCTCGGCGAGTTTCCCCTGCTCTTCGTATGCGAGACCGAGGTTGAATCGGGCAGCGGTGAGCTGCGGGTCCAAGGCGACGGCGCGCTCGAGCATCGTTGTCGCCTCGCCGAGTTTGCCGCCTTCGCGCAAGATCACGCCGAGGTTGTTGAACGCCTCGGCAAAGTTGCCGTCGACCTCGGTCGCGCGGCGGTACGCCTTTTCGGCGGACGCGAAGTCGCCCGTCGCCTCGTGCACCAGCCCCATGTCGAGCCACGCGCGCGGGTCGTTCGGATCGTCGGCGAGCGCCTGCTCGAAGACGCGCTTGGCTTCACCCACCTTACCTTCGGCGAGCAGACGCTCCCCGCGCAACACATCGGGACTCGCCGCGGGACGACTGACCGCCTCAGCCGGTTGGGGCCGGGCGGGTGTGCTTTGGGCGGAGCCGCACCCGGAGACGAGCACGATGAGGAGCGACCACCGAAGCCCGGGACCGTCTACGGTCTTCACGGCTCCTCTGCGCGAGCGTGGAGAGCTAGGATGCGATCGTAAAGCGCTCGCCGCAGGCGCTTCATCCGGTCGGGGTCTTGGACCTTGTTCCCGTCGGCGTCTGCGACGTAGAACACGTCCGCGACGCTCTGACCCTCCGTGTTCACCTTGGACAGGGAAATCGTGAGATCGAGCTGATGGAGTGTGCGCGCGATTTCGTGCAGGAGGCCGACCCGGTCTCGAGTAAAGACATCGACCACCGTGTATCGCGACGACGCGTTGTTATCGACGCTGATGTGCGTGGGAACCTCCGGCCCTGGGCGTACGGACCACGGGGGCGGCGTGCTCTGCCGAGCGATCAGGTCCTGGGCCGACACGCGATTGGTGAGTCGGTGAACGATGTCTTCTTGCAGGGCTTCGGCCAACCTGGCGGGCATCGGTGTGTTGTCTCCCACCTTGACCCAAAACACGTCGAAGACCTCGTCTCCGGTCTTTCGCTGACGTGTGTAGAGCTGCGCCGTGAGTATGGAGAGGTCGTGTGCGGCGAACACCGCGGTGAGGTCCGCGAGCAGGCCGGACCGATCCACCGACACGACCACGACCTCTTCCACGTCTTCACTCGGACCCGGACCCACCCGCACCGTCGCGAGCCCCTCGGCGCGGTCGCGCGAGACTCGCGCGTGGCGGCGCACGACGTCGACGGGGTTGGCGAGGAAATAGCGATCGGGCATTTCGCCGATGAAGCTTTGGAGCTCTTCCTGGCCGGCGTCTCCTGCAAATCCAACGACGGCCTGGAGCTTCACCTCCAGAACACGGTTCTCGGTCTGGGCCGGAGCGTTCCCCGATTCGATCTGGGCGAGGGTCGCAAGGTAGAGGTCTTCGAGCGCGCGAGCCTTCCATGACGTCATGGCCTTTGGATTGACCGTCGAGATGATCGTGACGGTGCACAGGAACAAGTCTCGAAGACGCTCGGGCGTTTCAACCATCTTCACGACTTCGTTCAGACCCTGGGGATCGTGAATGTCCCGCTGCGTCGCCCATCGGTAGAGCGAGTTCTGTTCACGAACGAGCCAACCCACGTGCTGCGCATCGACGGCGCTGAGGCCTAGGCGGAGTACAACGCTTTCCGCCAGACGGGCGCCCGCTTCCTCCTGGTTGCGTCCGCGTGTCCGACCGAGCGAATGCAGCAGCACTGCCAAGAACAAGGGGAGGCGCCTCGGGGCCTCTGCGGCTAGGCGAGCCGAGAGCGGGCGCCCAAGACTCTCGCCTCGGGCTAGCGCCTGCAGCTGCTCGAGCGCCTTGATCGCGTGAATGTCAGCAGTGTAGACGTGAAACACGTCGTGGTAGACGCGGCCGACCAGCGGCTCAAACTCGGGGATCATCGCGGAGACCAGCCCCACCTCGTGCAGCTCGGCGATCGTTGACCCGCTTCGGAATGGGGATTCATCGACGTTCTTGAGCAATGCCAGGAAGAGCTGGGTCGCCTCTTCGGAATCCTGCAACCGCAGCCGCCATCGCTTGTCGGGCGCGATGCGGGCTATGGCGTCCAACGCGGAGTGATCGGGCCGCTTCTTGTAGCGCAGCGCTTGGCGATAGAACCGAAAGGCAAGCGCTGGATCACCTTCGAGCCGCTGGGGGTTCTCCAACGTGATGACGCCGTCCGCCAAAATGATCCCATGCGCGAGCTTTCGAAAGGTGGTGGCACGGGCGCGGTTACGGGGACGTGCGCGGTCGAGCATCCGCTCCGCCGTGAGCGCCACGATGCGAGCGTGTCGGTAGTAGGCCTGCATGAATTGCTCGACCCCCAGGGTGACGCCGTCCACGAACCCGAGCTCCTGGGCAATGTCTTCCTGGTCTCCGAACGTCAGCCTGTCCTGTTGGCGTCCGGCCCGCAGGTGCAGAAGGTTGCGGACGCGCCAGAGCATCTCGCGAGCGTCTTCGAGCTCATGGACCTCGCGCGCCAGAAGCGCCCCTGTTCGCACGTAGTCCTGCTCGTCTCGGGCTCCCCACCGAGCCCGCGCGGCCCATTCGGCCACGTCGAGGTCCCTCAAACCGCCGCGGCCCTGCTTCACATCGGGCTCGAGAAGATAGAGGCTGCCTCCGAAGCGACGGTGACGCGTCCCGGTGTCTTGCTCGAGCGCACCGAGGAAGTCGACCAGGTGCGGCTCGAAGACTTGCTCGCGCGCGCCGCGCTCGAGATCGTCCAGCAGTGCGCCGCTACCGGCAATGCGCCGGAAGTCGATCAGCGTCGTCGTCGTGCGGATGTCCTCTCGAGCCAAGCACAACATTTCGTCGATGCTGCGAACCGCATGCCCAATGTCCACCCCGAGATCCCACAGGGGGTAGAGCAGGCCCTCGGCCAGCGCACCGACGAAGGGATCATCGGAATCGTCGCACAGGAACACGACGTCCACGTCACTGTTGAGGCCGAGCGTCAAGCGGCCGTAACCGCCGACCGCGACGAGTGCGACACGCCCGCGCGGCTCACGACCGAGCGCCCGAGTGGCGGCGTCGGCCGCGCAGTACAGGGCGCCCAACAGACCATCGAGGGCCCGCGCGTGTGAGTGCGCCGTGACGACGCCCGCGTCTCCACGGCGCACTGCGTCCTCGAACGCTCGGCGGTAACCACCGAGGTACCCGCTACAGGTCTTGCCGAGCGAAGGTGCAAGCCCACCTAGATCGACGACCGGACTGGATCCATCCGACAACGGTCACCGAGTATGACCGTCCCTACCGGACCCGGCAAGCTATCCGCCTATCGTGCCAACAGGTACGAGGCGACCCCGGATGCAATGCCATCGGCAAGGGCCCGGCGATAGTTATGCCGGGTCAGCGCGCGCGCCTCGGGCTCGTACGTCAGAAACGACGCTTCCACGAGCACCGAGGGCATGCGGGCGCCCACCAAGACGTAGAACATCGCTCGGCGAACACCGCGATCCGAAAGTTTCGGAAGAACCGAGCGACCCCGCTTCAGAGTGTGGCGTTGGATCTTGCCGGCCAAGGTCAATGATCCTTCCGCTTGGCTCCGCCGATGGTGCTTTGCGAGCAGGCCCTGGATTCCGGTCACTTCCGCTACCCGCGTTCCGTTTTCGCGCGCGGCGAGTCGAAGCGCCTGCCGGTCGTTCGTCGTGTCGAGGACGAACGTCGTCACGCCGCCTTTTCGAACCGGCTCCGAGCTCGCGTTCAAGTGAATCGACACGAATGCGTCGGCCTCCATCGCATTGGCCAGCGCGCACCGTTCTTCGAGCGACAGGTCAACGTCTGTCGCGCGCGTGAGCATGACGCGCGCGCGGGGCATGATCGCGCGCAGTCGACTCGCCGTGAGCTCAGCCAAATCGAGCGCCACCTGCGACTCGACGAGCCCGTGCTGCTCGTTCGCCGCGCCCGGCTCATGACCACCATGCCCAGGGTCCAATACAACCAGCGGCCTTCGCTTCGGCCGCGAGCGGCTGGCCGCGCTGACGTCGACGACGATACGATACGGGTCGGTGAGATAGAAGACCCTGCCACTCGCCCCCGGTTGAAGGTCCAACACGACGCGCGGATTGGGGGTCGCAAGGCGGACACGCTTCAAACCACCTCTGTCGATGGACTGGGAAACAGGAACGGCGTCGCCCCACTCGGCATCTTCGAGCTCGATCGCAACACGCGCCGGCAGAATGCCTTGCGCCGGGAGCTGCTGCTGGTGAAACAACGGCGCGCCCTCGAAGAGAAGGACTACTCGCGCTCCGGCGGCATCGACGGCTCCAGCGCCATACACGTCAATACGGACTAAACGCGCTTTGTCGCGTTCGGGCTTGCTCCGTCCCGGGAGCTCGGGCAGCGGCTCTGGGAGCGCTCGATCGGCGTTCGGGGACGAGTCACCCTGGCAGCCCGCCGCGAGCAGCAGCAGCCCGATCAGGAAGAGTTTCGATGTGTTCGTCCAGCCCCGAATGCACGCGTGTTTACGCGACGACCTCACGGCGGTCAACGGAGCGCCGCTCGTTGACCCGCCCCAACCGATCGCCTAGCTTCCGCGGCATGGCGGGCCTGACCTATCGCGATGCCGGCG
>CALJYC010000289.1 GCA_937984275.1 uncultured bacterium
GCTCCGTCTCCAGCAGAGAGAGTGCCCGCCAATCGCTCGCCTCGACCATCGTCTATCTCGGCTTTCGCGTGACCGGATCGGTGACCAGCCCCATCTTTCCAATGCCAGCCTGACGCACGAGGGCAAGGACCTGCGCGACCACGCCGTATGGAACCTGCTCGTCGGCTTGCACGAACACCTCGTCGACGTTGCGAATCCGCTCGTCGCTCACGAGGCGTTGCCGCAGCACGTCGAGCGACACCTCTTCCTCGAAGAGAAAGATCCGTTGGTCACGCTGCACGGTGATCAGCGGGTGCTCTTGATCGATGTCCATTCGCGGCGCGTCGGCTTTCGGAAGGTCGACATTGACCCCAGTCGTCAGCATCGGCGCAGCAATCATGAAGATGATCAGCAACACCAGCATGACGTCGACCAGCGGCGTGACGTTAATTTCGCTGAGTGGACTCCCCCCGCCTCCGCTGCCGCTCGAAAACCCCATTCGCTACTCCACCAACAAATGGCGGCGAATGATATTCAGGTAATCGCTCGCAAACGAGGCCGTCTCGCTATCAACGACGCGAATGCGCCGGACGAAGTAGTTATAGGCCATGACCGCAGGAATCGCCGCGGCGAGGCCGAGCGCCGTCGCGATCAGCGCTTCGGCGATGCCAGGCGCAACGACGTCGAGCCCGGCGCTCTTCTCCCCGTGGATCGCGATGAACGAGTTCATGATCCCCCAGACCGTACCGAAAAGGCCTATGAATGGAGCGGTGGAGGCGGTCGTCGCCAAGAAGGACACTTTGTTTTCGAGCCGTGTTAGCTCAGCGCTTTGCGCCCTTCGAAGCGCGCGCTCGACGTTCTCGACGTCCGCTTTCGTCGGTCGCCCGGTCCGCGCGATTCGGGCGAGCTCACGATACCCGGCACGAAACACGGTCGCGATCGGCGATCGATCGTAACTCGCCGACTGGCCGTGGATGTCGTTCATCGCCTTGGCGTTCCAAGTGCGTACTTTCTCATCAGACCAGAAAAGCTGAAGGAACCCCCGACTCTGATCGGTGACCTGTTTCAAGCGGATCCACTTCGCCCCGATGATGTACAGACACATCACCATCATGAAGACGAGGATCAGCAGCACGAACTGCACGACCGGCGAGGCGCCGATCACGAGTTCCCAGGGATTGAGTTGTTGCGGTGCGCCCGTTTGAAGGAAAACCGAAAGCATTAATGGCTACCCCCCACGAGCGCCCCGCAAACGCGTCAGTTCTCGGAGCCGCTTACGTTGCGGTCGCGAGCCCAGCCGCCTTCGTCGGTACCGGTCGCCATCTCCTCGCCGACGGAGGTGGTCGAAATGCTGTTTCCGTCCAAGCCGAGCGAGACGAGGTAGCTGCGAACAGCCTGAGCACGACGCTCACCAAGCGCAATGTTGTACTCCTCGGTACCGCGCGGATCGGCCGCACCGGTAAGAAGGAGCGACACGCCCGAGCCCTGCCCACGGAAGCATTCCACCGCTTCCTGAAGCGAGGCGCGCGAGCTGCTGTCGAGGTCAGAGGAATCGAACGCGAAATACACCGTCTCGACGACGCACGGCTGCTCCACCGGCTCGACGTCGATTTCGGGTTCCGGCTCGGGAATCTCGGAGCCCGTCGTCTCTTCGGGTTCCGGCTCCTCGGCGTCCTTCTTGCAACCAACCAGCATGGTTGCGAAAAGGGTGAGGCACACCAGGACGGTGAGAGATGAGTTGAGTTGTCTCTTCATGGAGTTCCTTTTCTTTCCCCCTCTGAACTCAGAGAGCACGAGCGCCAGCATAGTCCCAGGGTATGTACACGCAATTTTTCTTGTACCTGCGCGGGGTTAAGAAGCGCACATTTTCGTGGTCTAAATATGCGAAGTCATTTGCCAGGGTCAAAGATGTCGCTAATTGTAAAGTCTTCGAATCGAGTGATCCGCATGACCCCGAGAGCAATTCCCCTACTTGCGCTTGTGACAGCCCTCTGCGCGGCTTGCAACGGGAGATCGTCTCAAAATGCTGCTGGCGTGGCCGGCCCAGGGCCGACCCACGAGCACTCGAGTGGCTCCGAGCGCGGCTGCCCTCATCTCGAAACCTACTCCGAGCAGCTCGATGAGCCGGAACGAGACGAGTGGCAGAGGCCCAAGGAGGTTGCCGACCTCCTCGAGTGCCAGGCGGGCATGACGGTCGTCGATCTCGGGGCCGGAACCGGGTACTTCCTTCACTATCTGTCGGAGGCGGTCGGCCCTGAAGGCCACGTGCTCGCTCTCGACATCAGCCGCTCGGCAGTCGATTGGATGTCCTCCCAAGTCGAGCGGGAAGGGCTTCGAAACGTACAGCCCGAATTGGTCGCCCCGGACGACCCCGCACTATCGCCGCGCTCGGTCGATCGGATACTCGTCGCCAACACCTGGCATCACATCTCCGAGCGCGTGGATTACGCCAAAAAGCTCCTGGCAGCCCTACGGCCCGGGGGTCTGCTGTTGATCGTCGACTTCACGATCGATAGCCCCGAGGGGCCTCCGCCGGAGATGAGGCTCACGAACGATACGGTCGTGCGCGAGCTCGAAGCAGCCGGCTTTGCAGTGGAGGTGGTCCAGGAATCGCTTCCCTATCACTACGTGATCGCCGGGCGGGTGCCGTAGGTCAGCTGGCGGCGCGCCGGATCGCATGCCCGACCTTGAAGCCGACGGCGGTCGCGACCATCAGAAGGCGGCTGCGTTGGGTGCGGAGGCGGGTCGCAAGGGGTGCCCGTGAAGGAAGCGATATCCAAAGCCGCAACAGATGGCGCCGGAGGTTGGGCTCCGGATGGTCTTCGTAGTCGGTGCGTGCGTGAAGCACGGTGTGGTTCGACAGAAGCTGCATGTCGCCAGGCTCGAGATCCATATCGAGGTACATCTCCGGGGAGTCCGCTATCTCGTTGTAGAGGTCGAGTAGTGCGTGGTCCTCGGGCGACAGCATCGACTCTCCCCCGAAACCAACAGCCGAGCGGAAGTAGTCGGTGTGATAGAAGGTGCGCAAATGCCGTGAGTCAAAGCGACAGGGGCGCACCGGTAGATACCGGACACCGCCCTCCCCCTTGGTGTCCATCATGAAAGGCTCGTACATGCGATCGACCAAGTCAGGTCGCCGACGCAAGAGCTCGTTGTAGACCGACACCGAGCTGACGATTCGGCTTTGGCCACCGCGCTTGGCTTTGTGAAGGCACAAGAGCCCGACCACATCGGCAGCGTCGCAATGGAAGTTGATGTTCACACGCGTGCGATAGTGGCGCACCTCGTCGGGGCTTTCGCCGGTGTCCCGCACGTGCCCGAGCAGGTCGGCCTGTGGGTTCTGGGCCCCCGGGATCCCGAAGTGCTGGCCGAAGCACCAGAAGAAGAGCTCCGCGTCGTTCTCCGGCCAACGCGTGACCGGGACGCCACGGAGCACCTGAAACCCTCGCCCAGAGCAAACCTCTCGTCTCCAGCGCGCGATCTTCTTGGACAGCTTGGGCAGCGGGAAATCCTCCTTGGTCAGTTCCCCCATGGGCTTCCTCGTACCCTTGGCCACAGCCACGGCATGATCGATCTCGGCGACGTCGGCGTCGGTAAGCGACTCGCGCCAATCGCTGCGCTGCGAAAGCGCGCTCCCCTTCCATGCCGCGGGAATGCTCAACGGCTGGCGAAGCACCCTCGCCTGGGGCCGCGCGAAGTAGTGGATCGTCTGCGCTGTGAGGGTTTTGTACACGTTAGGCCGAGTCTAACGCGCTCTGGGTAATCACGCCACCCGCGCACAGACAGCAACGGATCGGCGCATAATTTGCGGCACCGCTAGCGCCTCCGGAACTACGACTTATATGGCTCGCAGGAGGCTTTCGATGAACGACCCAAGCTATGCGTTTTCCAAACAGCTCGATGGCGTTTCCGTGGATGATGCGCTCGAGAAGGTGGCCGCGGCGCTCAAAGCAAACGGTTTTGGCGTGCTCACCAAGATCGACGTGAAAGAGACGCTGAAGAAGAAGATCGACGTCGACTTTCGCCCCTATGTGATCCTCGGCGCCTGCAATCCGAAGCTGGCGCACAAGGCGCTGCAAGGAGAGTCGTTCATCGGCTTGCTCTTGCCATGCAACGTTGTCGTGCAGGAGTCAGAAGGCGGGGCGCTCGTATCGTTTGCCGACCCCAAAGCGATGTTCGAGCTAGTGCCCGACGCGCCGATAGAAGAGGTGGCAACGGAAGCGCGGCGGCTCTTGCAGGCCGCGAGAGATCAGCTCTGAGCTAAGCGAGCGCTTCGATCTGCGCCGCCACGTGTTTGTGCCA
>CALJYC010000290.1 GCA_937984275.1 uncultured bacterium
CGGGGCTCCCGATCGCGAGCACGTCCGTCGCTAGCCGTTGTCCGGTGACTCAGTTCCGTGAAGGGCTCAGTGCCACGTGAGACCGCGTTGGTACAGCACGGCTAGGTCCATGGTTAGCGCGATCGACCAATGGAGCAGGGCGCCTAGGAAAAAGGAGCGGTGCCGCAAGGCGAGGTAGCCTAGGACGAAACCGGCGATGATGGAGCCGTTCACTTCGAGGATCGGCTTCGCGTAGTGGCCTATGCTGTACATCATCACCATCCACGGCAAAGCGGCGATGTCCAGGTCGCGACCCAAGCCAAACGTCATGTAGCCGCGCCAGAAACTCTCGCCGGAGAGAAACATCATGAAGTACGCGGCGTGGTAAAGGACGAACAGGCGGAATGACACCTCGTTGCCGACGATGACGCCTCGAGTTTGGGGGTAGCTCGCTTGGAAGTCGGGCAGCGTCGACGCCCAAACGACCAGCGGGACCATTATAACGAAGAGAGCGACATAGACCCATCGCCACTGTGTCCCGCCTCGCACGACGTAACCGTATTCGCGCGCGGGCTGCCGCAGCTTGAAGCGGACGAGCAGGTAGGGGATCACGAGGCGCAGGAGCACGCTGCACGTCGCGAAGTACGCGAAGCCCAAGAGCGGAGTTCGCGCATCCTTTGGAACGTACTCCTCGAAGACCGCACGGTAGGTGTCGGAGCGGCCGAACCCCAGGAATAGCATCAGCAACACCATCGAGCTCACGACGATGAAACGAGCTTCGTGGGACAGATCGGAAAAGCGGATGCCGGTTAGCCACCGCAGCAGCCCGAAGTACACCACGCTGGCGAAGACGATGTAGAGCGCAAGCGAGCCGGGAATCTGGCGACCCCAGGCGTACCAACTCCAGTTCAGCGGAACGAGCACCGCGATGCAGGCCGCAGCCAAACTCCAAAAGGCCCGGCTTTTGATATCGAGGCTCCCGTTTTCCAAGCGTCCTTGCCCTCAGGCTCCCTGCGTGAAGACCGGCCACTGTTCGACGTTCTCGCCGCTGTCATAGACCGCTTTCCGCATGGCTCCGCGCCAATTCTACATCAACTCAGCCGAGTCGTTCGATCACGGCAGCCATCCCCTGACCTCCACCCACGCACATCGTCTCGACGCCGTAGCGGCCGTCGCGTGACTGGAGGTTGTGGATGAGGGTCGTCATGATGCGGGCGCCGGTTTGGCCGAACGGGTGGCCCAAAGCGATCGCGCCACCGTTGACGTTGAGCTTGTCGACGGGGATACCGAGTTCTCGCGCGGACGGGATTACCTGAGCGGCGAAGGCCTCGTTGATTTCAACGAGGTCGATGTCTTTGATCGTCAGGCCCGCGCGCTGGAGCGCTTGCTTGGTCGCCTCGACGGGACCGAGGCCCATGATCTCCGGATTGAGCGCGGACACGCCGGTCGAGACGACGCGGGCCAGTGGTGTGAGACCGAGCTCTTTGGCGCGCGTGTCGCTCATCACGATGACCGCGGCGGCGCCGTCGTTGAGCGGGCAAGCGTTGCCGGCCGTGACCGTCGCCTTGTCGCCCATCTGCTCGACCAAAACCGGCTTGAGTCCTGCGAGCTTTTCGGCCGTCGTGCCGTGACGCGGGCAATCGTCGGTGTCGACCACTTTGCCACTCGGCGTGGTGACGGGAGTGATCTCCTCGGCGAAGTGCCCGGACTTCTGCGCTGCTTCCGCGCGCTGCTGGGAAAGCGCTGCGAACTCGTCTTGCTCCTCACGGGACACGGCCATGTACTGTGCGACGTTCTCGGCGGTCTGAAGCATGGTGATGTAGACGTTGGGCAGGCCGCCGGCCGGTTCCCAGTTGCCGCCATCGGGCGTCATCAGCTTCGCCATCCGTTCTTCAGACTCGGCGAACCTTGGGTTCTTCGTGTTCTCCATGCCGTCGGCTCTGCCGAGACCAAATCGGCTAACGCACTCGACGCCAGCTGCAACGAACACGTCGCCTTCGCCGGCCTTGATCGCGTGGGCCGCCATGCGGATCGTCTGCAGCGATGAAGAGCAATACCGGTTCACCGTGGTGCCAGGGGAGTTGAGGCCCGAAAGCAAGCTCACCACGCGGCCCATGTTGTAGCCGTGCTCGCCGGCAGGCTGCGCGCAGCCGATCATGAGGTCTTCGACGCTGCCCGGGTCGAGATTTGGAACCTTCGCCAAGGCCGCCTTCACCGCGATCGCGGCCAAGTCGTCGGGGCGCATTTCGATGAGCGACCCCTTGAAAGCGCGGCCAATCGGCGTCCGCGCGGTTGATACGATCACGGCTTCGGGCATGACTTACTCCTCGATGAACATCGAATCCTGCGCCTCGCGCAGGGCGTTCTTTAGCACCTTTCCCGTCGCGTTGCGGGGCAGGGGCATATTTCGGGTCTCCCAGAGGCTCGGGACCTTGTAGTACGCCAGGGCATCGGCGACCCAGCGTTGCAGCGCTCCGGAGCCGATCTCCTCGCCCTTCTCGAACACGACGACTGCTTTGACCTCTTGGCCCAGCTCTTCGTGATCGACGCCGATCACCGCGGCCTCCGCGACGGCGGGGTGCGCCTCGAGACGCTGCTCGATCTCGAACGGATACACGTTTTCGCCGCCACGCAGAATCAGGTCGCGTTTACGAGAAGCGATGTAGAGCTTGCCGTTCTGGAGCCGGCCCACGTCGCCCGTGTTGAGCCAGCGCCCTGGTTTGATCGCGGCGTCTGTGGCTTTGGGATCTTCCCAGTACTCGCGCATGACCAACGGACCGCGAAGGTGGATGTCACCTTCCTCACCCTCCGCGACAGCTCGTCCTTGCTCGTTCCGAATTTCGACTTCGACGATCGGTACCGGCCGACCGACCGATGAAGGATCATCGGTCAGCTCCTCGCCGGCGTTCAGAGTCGCAAACGCCGTGCCTTCGGTCAGGCCGTACCCAACGCCCATCGTGTGGCTGCAATGCGGAAAGAGCGTCCGCGCCTTGTCCAGCAACGGTCCGGGAATCGGGGACCCGCCACCCCCGACGGACCGAAATGAGCTCAAATCGTAATCGCCGGCCTTGGGATGGGACACCAGCCGGTGAAGCACGGTCGCCGTGTACCCCCAGCCCGTGATCTTCTCGCGCTCGATCAACTCCAGCGTCATTTCCGGGTCGAAGCGTCCCATCGGCCACACGGTCTTCGCCCCGCCGGCTAACGCAGTCACCGCTGCGCAGTGCAATCCCGACACGTGAAAGAGTGGGCTCGTCACCAGGATGCTGTTGGCCAGTTTTGGCAGCTCGGCTTGCTTCGGGTTGGCCATCATCAGCCGTGCGCCGTGAAAGAAGCTGACCATGAGCATGTTGGTCACGTTGCCGTGCGTGTGAACGACGCCTTTGGCACGGCCGGTCGTGCCGCTCGTGTACAAGATGATCGCCGGATCGCTTTCCGCGATGGGCTGCGTAGGAAGCTCGGCGTCGGGGTAGGCGGCGAGTAGATCATCGAAGCCGTCTTCCACGACCAGCATCGGCACGCCGAGGTCACCCGTGATTCGCGCTGCTCGCTTCCGGTCGGCGACGACCAGCTTCGGTTTACTGTGCCCCACCGCGTACCGGATCTCGTCCTCGGCCCACCAGCCGTTCAGGCCAACGCAAATCGCACCAAGGCTCACGGTAGCCCAAAACGAGATGATCCATTCCGGGCAGTTCGCCGCGAGGATGGCCACCCGGTCGCCGGGGCCGACGCCAAACCGGTCCCTCAACGCTGCCGCCGCGCTCGCGACGAGCTTCTCGTGGTCGCCGAACGTGTACCGCCGTTCCTGCTCACCATCGCGAAATACCATGTACTCCGCGCCCGCGAACTCTCGCGCTCTCACCAACACGTCGCGAAGCGAGCGCGCGCGGTTGGCGAACACGGGAACGCGCTCGCCGAGCACTTCTTCTTCTGCCAGCTCAAACGGTGCCCCTGGCGCGAGAAGCTGTGCCTCGACCGCCTCGAGGCGGCTCATGAGGCCATTTTCTCTTCAAGCAGGCCGCGTAGCCATGCCTCGGCAGAAGGGATGTCCCGGAAGATTTTCACCGGGATCGGCGTCGGCGTGACCCACGCGATGGCCGTCCATAGCCCTTGTTGGATCGGGCTCGAGAAGATCAGCGCGCCGCCCGCGCAGTTGGTCTTGAGGTGTTGCCGGTCGCGGTTGATCCAGTCGACGATAGCCCTGCGTTGGGTCGCCGGAACCCGGCCGACCTCGCGCGCGTCGATCACCACGGCGTAATGGTCGCCGCGGCGAGCCCACTCCGACATCTGGTCGACGTGTCGCTGCCATTCCGCGTCGTCGCACAAGCCTTGATACGTCATCCGCATCAGCGGCTTGTCTGTTTCGTCGAAGGTGACCTGGCCCATGTTCCCCGTCCCGGAGTCTACTTAGCTCCGCTTCGGCCTACAACGTGTATCCACCGTCGACGAAAAGGGTTTGGCCCGTGATATACCGCGCTCGGGAAGATGCGAGGAACACCGCCGCATCGGCGATTTCTTCGGGTTTTCCAAAGCGGCGCAGCGGCGTGTTCCGCGTGGCCGCATCGATCCATTCCTGGCTGAGCTCACCGCGCTCGACGAGCTTGGGAAACATGCCGGCGTCGACGACGCCCACCGCCACATTGTTTGCGCGAACGCCGTAGCGCCCTTCTTCCCGTGCGATTCCACGCATGAGCGCCTCGATTGCGCCCTTCGGCGCCACGGACAGCACGTCGCCAGGCGGAAATCGCTTTAGCCCGGCCGAGCTGATGAACACAATGGAGCCTTGGCTCTTCCGAAGGTGGGGAAGGGCCGCGTGGGCCACGTGAAAGAACCCATTCACATCCCAGTCCATCGTGTTTCGCCATTGTTCGGGCGTGAGTTGACTGACGTACGGCTGATCGATGTGTGTGCCAGCCGCATGCGCGATGGTGTGAATCTTTCCGTGTTCTTGGACGAGCTGGTCGAGGCAGGCTTTTACCGAGTCGAGATCTCCAAGCGCCACCTGATGCACCGAGCAGGCGCCGCCGCCTCCCCGGATCTCGTCGGCCACCTCGTCGGCCGCTGCTTTGTTGTGGCGATACGTGATTGCGAGGGTGACGCCAGCAGCCCCAAAGCCACGCGCGATCGCGCTTCCAATCCCACCGCTTCCGCCGACGACGAGGGCGACACCTTCGGGGAAATCAGCCACGGGCACGCTCCCGCAGCTCGAACTTCACGACCTTGCCGGTGGCGTTGCGAGGTAGGGCGTCGAGGACCTCGACGCGCCGAGGTACCTTGAAATTCGCCATGTTTTCTCTGCTCCATGCGATCACCGCATCCGGGGTGAGGGACTGGCCGGGTGCTGAAACCACGAATGCCATTCCCACTTCGCCAAGGCGTTCATCGGGCACGCCAATCACCGCGACCTCACCCACCCCGGGCATCTGCAGCAGGGTGTTTTCGATCTCCGCCGGATACGCATTGAAGCCGCCGACGATGAACATGTCTTTGAGCCGATCGGTGATCTTGATGTAACCGCGCTCGTCCATGGTGCCGATGTCGCCGGTGTGGAGCCAGCCTTCAGCGTCGATTGCCTTCTTGGTTTCCTCATCGGAGTCGAGGTAGCCCTTCATGACGTTGTATCCACGGACCACAATTTCGCCTGGCTCATTCGCGGGCACCGCGTTCCCTTCGCCATCGATGATACGGACCTCGACCTCGGGAATCGCGCGGCCGCTGGTTGTCGCTATGGTTTCTGCATCGTCGTCGAGCCGGCACATGGTCACGACGCCGCAGCTTTCCGTGAGGCCGTATGCCGTGATCACGGTTTCAAACCCGAGATCGTCTTTCATTCGCTGAATGAGCTCCACTGGAATCGCGGCGGCTCCGGTCACCGCGAGTCGCAAGCTCGTGATGTCGAATTGGGCGCGCTCCGGATGCAGCAGAATCGATTGATAGAGCGCAGGGGGGCCCGGCAGCATCGTGATCGCATCTTCTTGGATGCGGCGAAGCACGACGTTGACGTCGAAGACAGCCTCCGGAAAGACCGTCGCGCCGCGAATCAGCGCTGAGAACCATCCGGCCTTGTAGCCAAAGCTATGAAAGAACGGCAGCACGACTAGATATCGGTCACCCTCCCGAAGGCCGATGATCGAGCTCCATTGATCGTACACCCGCAGGTTCTGTGCGTGCGTGCACATCGCGCCCTTGGGTTTGCCCGTGGTGCCCGAGGTGAAGAGGATATCTGCGAGGTCCTCGGGTCCGAGCGTCGCCGCCCGCTCTTTGGCGGCTGTCTCCGACACCTCCGAGGCGCGCGCCAAGAACTCCTGGTAGTTGAGGGTGCCGTCCGGGGCGTCCCCCCGGAGTACGATGATCTGCGTCAGCTCTGGAAGCTTGACGTCGGTGCCCCGGAGGAGCGCCACGTAGTCGACATCGAGGAACCCAGTCACCGTGAATAGCGCCTTGGCGCCGCTCTTTTGGAGCAGGTAGGCGGCTTCGATGCCCTTGTACCGCGTGTTCACCGGCACCATCACACCGCCAACGGTGTGAACCGCGAGTGCGCAGACGATCCACTCCCAGATGTTCGGCGCCCAAACAGCGACGCGATCCCCGGTGTGGATGCCCCCGGCGATCAGTGCTCGGGCGGCTTCGTCCACTCGGTCGGCTAGCTCTGCGAAGGTCAGGGTCGTGGAGCCATCGACGATTGCCTGCCGGCTCCCTAGGCTTTCGGCTTGGTGGGCGACCATCTCAGGAATCGTTTCAAGCACGGCGCCCGTGATATCTCCAACCTCGGACGGGGGCAACGGCCCAGTGGTGAGCCAGCTTTCATTTCATCCCCATTCTGGGATTGACGAAGCGTGTAACGTCGTCATAGTGCCCCCCGCCTTCTGGGAACGCTTTGCCCCCCTCGAGGCTCTTCTCTTACAATCTGGCTTACGCTATGGACTGGGATTGGGACGCGAGGCCGACCTATGAGTCGGAGCGCATTAGGATCGACGGCGCGCTGTCGCCGGCCGTTCTCTACGACATGAAGCTGCCGCGGCAGATCGAGGACCACGAGATCGGTCTGATGCTGAGCATCGCCGACCACCATCTCCGTCGTGGGCTCCCTTTCATGGCACTCGTTCGGCACCAGCGCGGCACCGGCGTGATTGCAGCGCGGCACCGCAAGGCCTTTGCCGACTGGTTGGAGGACCGACGCGAAGCGCTCCAGCGCGATAATTTCGGCGTCGTCATTGCGATGCCCGAGGCAATCTTTCGAGCGGTGCTGCGGGTCGTGTACCGCTTTCGGACCCCGCCGGTCCGCACCGTCACCACGCCGGACGTTCCAACCGCCGCCGCCGCCGTACGCAGCGAGCTCCGGCGGATGGGCCAGCCGGTAACACCCGATATCGAGGCCTTCCTCGACGCCGTGCCTGAGTGACAGCCCGGGTCGTCGGCTTGACCGGTGGACTGAAACGCGTTTCACTTCGGCCCTACTTCGAAGGGACGCGCAGTGGGCATTTCACACGAAATCATTGATGGAATCGCCGAAGTCGTGGTTGACTATCCTCCGGTCAACGCCATTCCAGTGGGCGGCTGGTTTGAGCTAGCCGAGGTGATCACGGCCGCTGGCGACGACCCGGAGACCCGCGCAGTCGTCCTTCGAGCCGAAGGCCGAGGCTTCAACGCCGGTGTCGACATCAAGGAAATGCAGAACACCGAAGGCTTCGACTCGCTTCTCGGCGCCAACCGTGGCTGCTGGGAGTCATTCAAAGCGGTTTACGAGTGCAAAGTCCCCGTGATCACGGCCGTGCACGGCTACTGTGTCGGCGGTGGCATTGGCCTGGCCGGCAACTCGGACATCCTCATCGCCGCCAAGGGCACTAAGTTCGCGCTGCCCGAGGTCGACCGGGGCGCGCTCGGCGCGGCCACCCACCTCGCGCGCCTGGTCCCACCGCTCAAAATGCGGGCGATGGTCCTGACCTGCGAGGCCGCGACGGCCGAGGAGCTGCACAACTGGGGCTCGGTTTACGCGGTCGTCGAACGAGATGAGCTTGCCGACAAGGCGAGAGAAGTCGCTCGCACCTTCACCAAGAAGATCCCACGCGTCGTGCGCGTGGCGAAGGAATGCCTCAACAACATCGATCCGGTCGACGTGAATCGTTCGTACCGGTTCGAGCAAGGCTTCACCTTCGAGCTCAACTTGGCGGGCGTGGCCGACGAGGCTCGGGACGCGTTCGTGGAAAAGCGCGACCCCGAAGCCGACAAGAAGTGAGGTAGCTTCGTGAAAGACAAACGCATGACGGTCGAGCAAGCCGTCGCCGAGGTCACCGACGGAATGACCATCGGCATCGGAGGTTGGGGCTCTCGGCGTAAGCCGATGGCGTTCGTTCGAGCGCTGGTCCGCAAGGGAGTGAAGGATTTGACGGTCGTCTCCTACGGCGGTCCCGATATCGGACTCCTTTGCGCGACGGGGCAACTCAGGAAGGCGGTGTACGGCTTCGTATCCCTTGATTCGATCCCGCTCGAGCCGCATTTCCGCAAGGCCCGCCAGAACGGGACGCTCGAGGCGGTCGAGCTCGATGAGGGGATGTTTCTTCTCGGACTTCGGGCCGCGGCGCAGCGGCTTCCTTTCTTGCCGACCCGCGCAGGCCTCGGCTCGGACGTCTTGAAGATCAACCCGCACCTCAGGACCGTGAAGTCGCCCTACGACGACGGCGAGGAGCTGGTCGCAGTGCCGGCGTTGAACGTCGACGTGGCGTTCATTCACATGAATCGCGCCGATGCGGCGGGGAACGGGCAGGCCCTCGGCCGTGACCCTTACTTCGATAACCTCTTCTGCATGGCCGCTACGAAGGCCTTCATGAGCTGCGAGAAGGTCGTGTCCACCGAGGAGCTCGTCCGTGGTGGTCCGCTTCAGAGCTTGTTGATCAATCGCATGATGGTGACCGGCGTCGTCGAAGCTCCGGGTGGTGCGCACTTCACCGAGTGCCCGCCCGACTACGGGCGAGACGAGAAGTTCCAGCGGGAGTACGCAGCGACCGCCAAAGACGAAGAGGCGTGGAAAGCGTTTCGCGCGAAGTACCTCGACGTGAGCGAGGCGGAGTATCAGAAGGCGGTGGCGTCATGACCAGCACCGAAGCCACCCGCGCCGATGTCTGCGCCCTCGCGGTTGCGGAGTGCTTCCGCGACGACGGGGAGATCATGGTGAGCGCCATGGGGACCACCCCGAGCCTCGGCGCCCGCTTGGCAAAATCGACGTTCGAGCCCGATCTATTGATGACCGACGGGTTCAACCTCTTGCTTCGCCGCGCTTTGCCGCTCGGAGCCAAACCCAGCGATGATGACGTCGAAGGCTGGATGCCGTTCGGCGCCGTGTTCGAGACACTCTGGTGGGGGCGCCGTCATGTCATGATGGGCGCATCCCAAATCGATCAGTTCGGCAATCAGAACATCGCGTGCATCGGTCCATGGGAAAACCCCAAGGCGCAACTCCTCGGCGTGCGTGGTGCACCAGGCAACACGATCAATCACGTGACCAGCTATTGGGTTCCCAATCACAACGCCCGGGCGATCGTCGCAAAGGTCGACATGGTGAGCGGCGTTGGGTACGACCGCGCCGCTTCCCTCGGACCAGACGGGAGCCGCTTTCACGAAATCCGGCGGGTCGTGAGCAATCTCGGCGTCTTTGATTTCAACACGCCCGACCATCGAATGCGGCTGGTTTCGTTGCATCCGGGCGTCGAGCTTCAGCAGGTCATCGACAACACGGGCTTCGAGCTAGTGATTCCCGACGGGGTGGACACGACCCCGGTACCGACCCCAGAGATGATTGGCGTATTGCGCGAGCTCGATCCGCAAGGGTATGCGCAGAAAGAAGTCGTAGTATGACGGTTCAGAAGAGGACTACGAAGGCCCCCGCGAAGAAGCGCAAGTCGGCCGCTCCGAAGGCCAAGGCCAAGCGCACGACGAAGGCGCCCGCCAAGAAGCGCACGTCCGCCGCGCCCAAGGCCAAGCGCACGACGAAGGCGCCCGCGAAGAAGCGCAAGTCCACCGCGCCCAAAGCCAAAGCCAAGGCGAAGCCAAAGGCTGCCTCGCGCAAGAGCAAGCCGCCCGTTCGCGTCAAGAGCATGGAGGCGCCCGCGCCCAAGAAGGCCGCCAACAGCAAGCCGGCGCTGCACACTCGCATCTGCGACATGTTTGGCATCGAGTACCCGATCATTCAGACCGGGATGGGCTGGGTCTCGGGCGCGCGTCTCACGTCGGCAACCAGTCAGGCTGGAGGCCTGGGCATTCTGGCGGCTGCCACGATGACGTTCCGCGAGCTGGAAGACACGATCGCCAAGGTCAAAGCTCGGACCGAGAAACCATTCGGCGTGAACATGCGTGCGGATCAGTCGGACGTTATGAAGCGCGTCGAGCTCCTCATCCGCGAGAAGGTCACCGTTGCGAGCTTCGCGCAAGCGCCGGGCGAGCGCGTCATCAAGACACTCAAGGATGCCGGCGTTCTCACGATGCCGACGATCGGCGCGCGGCGTCATGCCGAGAAGGTGCAGGCCTGGGGCGTCGACGCGGTGATCGCGCAGGGGCAAGAAGGCGGCGGTCACACCGGGCAAATCCCTACCTCGATTCTAATCCCGGACGTGTCGGCGGCGGTCGACATTCCAGTCGTTGGCGCCGGGGGCTTCCGCGATGGGCGTGGGCTGGTGGCAGCGCTCGCGCTTGGAGGCGAGGGCATCGCGATGGGGACGCGCTTCCTGCTGACACAGGACAGCCAAGTGCCCGACCACGTGAAGCAGGTCTACCTCGAAACCAAGGCGAACGGGACTGTCGTGACCAAAGCCGTCGACGGCCACCCGCAGCGCGTCATCCGAACTTTCCTCATCGACCAGCTCGAGAAGGCGAACCCGCTCACCCGCTTCCCGCGCGCGGCCCTCAATGCCTTGTCGCTGATGAGGGTAACCGGAACCTCGCTGCCTGAGCTGCTCGAAGAAGGCATCGCGATGAAGCAGAACCAGGAGCTGACCTGGGCACAATTAGCGATGGCCGCCAACGCACCCATGCTGACCAAGGCTTCGATGGTCGATGGCAGAGTGGAAGCGGGCATCCTGCCGACGGGCCAGATCGCCGGTGTCATCGACGAAATTCCAACCGTCGCCGAGCTTCTGCAGCGCATCATCGCCGAGGCGGAAGAGACGCTCGAACGACTGGGTGCGTGAGCGGCCCCGATGGACCTCAACTTCACCGATTCTGAGAACACCTTTCGACGAGAGTGTCGGGCGTGGCTCGAAGCGAACGTACCCCGCGAGCCGCTGCCTTCGGGCGATACCAAGGAAGGTTTCGCGCTGCATCTGCAGTGGGAGCACAAGCTTTTCGATGCGGGGTGGGCAGCAGTCTCCTGGCCCAAGCAGTACGGCGGGCGTGAGGCCACGCTCTTCGAGTGGCTGATCTTCGAAGAGGAGTACTACCGTGTCGGTGCACCGAGCCGTGTCACCCAGAACGGCATCTTCCTGTTGGCGCCGACGTTGTTCGAGTTCGGAACCGATGAGCAGAAGGAGCGGATCCTTCGTCCGATGGCCCGAGGCGACGTTGCCTGGGGGCAGGCTTGGTCGGAGCCCAACGCCGGAAGTGACCTTGCTTCGCTCACGAGCACCGCGCGTCGTGTCGAGGGTGGTTGGAGGCTGAGTGGCCAAAAGACTTGGTCCACACGTGCGGTGTTTTGCGACATGGCGTACGGCTTGTTCCGCACCGATCCAGAGCAGGCGCGTCACCGCGGACTGACGTACTTAATGTTCCCGCTACACGCCGAGGGCATCACGGTGCGCGGCGTCGATCGTCTCGATGGCGACGAGGGCTTTGCAGAAATCTTCCTCGAAGACGTGTTCGTTCCGGACGCTGACATCATCGGTGGAGTGAACCAAGGGTGGAAGGTCGCCATGGCGACCACGAGCTCGGAGCGCGGCTTGAGCTTGCGGAGCCCCGGCCGATTCATGGCCACGGCCGCGAGACTCATCGACCTCTATCATCGGTACCGTGATCGCTCGGACCCGGTTCTGCGCGACGAAGTCATTCAGACGTGGATGGATGCTCAGGTATACCGCTGGTTCACTTTCCAGACGGTGACTCGCATGATGCAGGGCGAGTCGATCGGTCCGGACTCGAGCATGAACAAGGTATTTTGGTCGGAGATGGACGTGCGCACGCACGAAACCGCCCTCGCGATCATTGGCGATGCGCTCGAACTCGACGAAGGCTCGGACGGCGCCGTCGATGGAGGCCAGTGGATGAAGGGTTTCCAGTTCGCGCTCGCCGGCCCCATCTACGCTGGCACCAACGAGATCCAGCGCAACATCATCGCCGAGCGCGTTCTCGGTCTCCCTCGGAAGTAGCTCATGCGTTTTGCTTTCACTGACGATCAGAAGATGCTTCGCGACACGGTGCGCGAGGTCTTGCAGCGCGAGTGCGCGCCCGAGGTCGTTCGCGCCGCATGGGAAGGGCGTCCCGAAGGCGTTCGCGCGGTCTGGGACACGCTCGCGGACACGGGCGTCATCGGCATGACGGCCTCCGAAGATGCTGGCGGCATGGCGATGAGCGAGCTCGACCTGGTGCTTCCCTTGGAGGAGACCGGTTACGCTGCACTGCCCGGTCCGATCGTCGACACGGTTGCTGTCGGGATTCCGTTTCTCGAAGCGGCAGGTACCGACGCGCAAAAAGAACGTTGGCTCGGTCCCGCGGTGGCAGGCGAGGCTCGCATCGTCGTCTCGTTCGAAGAACAGGCGGTCGTCGCACACGCAGCTTCGGCCGACGCCTTGATCGTACAGCGCGGTGGGGCGGCGTTCTGTGTTCCGGTCGTCGAGGCTTCGGTCAGTCCGGAGCAATCGGTCGATCGCGCCCGCGAGCTCTGTCGCGTGGCCTTCGAAGCTGGCGCCCAGTACCGAATGCGTGATGACGTCGACACCGCAGCGTTGTTTGCCCTCGGCCGCGAGCGCGCCGCGCTAGGCACCGCAGCTCAGCTGATCGGGCTCTCGCGCCGCATGCTCGACATGGCGGTCCAGTACGCGAAAGACCGGGAGCAGTTCGGCAAGCCGATCGGCGCGCAGCAAGCGATCAAGCACCGGCTCGCCAACGCGCTCATTGAGCAAGAATTCGCGCGGCCGACGGTCTATCGTGCCGGTTGGTCGATGGCGACCTCGGCTCGCGACGCCGGCATCGATGTCTCCCTCGCCAAGATCTATGCAGGCCAGGCTGCAAGATTCGTGGCCAAGGAAGCGCTTCAGGTCCACGGCGCAATCGGCTACACGATCGAATGCGACCTACATATGTGGATGAAACGCGCATGGGCGCTCGCCGCCGCCCACGGGGACGCTGCCTATCATCGCGAGCGCGTAGGCCGTCACATCCTTTGAGCTTTCCGGGTGGCGCCTTGCCGGCGACAACCGCTCCCCCTAGAGATACCAAATAGCGAGGTTCAGATGCCCGAAGCATACATCGTTGAAGCAGTTCGTTCGCCCGTCGGCAGGAAAAAGGGCGGGTTGAGCAAGGTCCACTCCGCCGACCTCGGCGCTCACGCCATCAAGGGACTGATCGAGCGCGTCGGCATCGACCCCGGCGTCGTCGAAGACGTGGTGTTTGGTTGCGTGGACTCGGTTGCCACCCAGGCCGGCGACATCGCCCGTACGTGTTGGTTGGCTGCCGGGTATCCTGAGCACGTTCCGGGGGTGACGGTCGACCGCCAGTGCGGTTCCTCGCAGCAGGCGGTTCACTTCGCCGCGCAGGGCGTGATGAGCGGCACCCAAGATGTCGTGGTCGCCGGTGGCGTTCAAAACATGAGCATGATTCCGATCGGCGCTTCGATGATTGCCGGCAAAGAGTTTGGAATCTCCGACCCGTTCTCCGGGTCGGTCGGTTGGGCCGAGCGTTACGGGGACAAGCCCGTCAATCAGTTCTACGGCGCCGAGATGATCGCCAAGAATTGGGACCTCTCCCGGGAGGAGCTCGAGAAGTTCGCCCTCGAGAGCCACCGTCGCGCTATTCAGGCCCAGAAGGAAGGCCGCTTCGATCGCGAGATCATTCCCTTCGGCGACGTTACGGCCGATGAAGGCCCGCGCGCCGACACCACGCTCGAGAAGATGGCGGCGTTGCCGATTCTCATGGAGGGCGGCCGGCTCACCGCTGCGGTGGCCAGTCAGATTTCTGACGGTTCCGCCGCGCTCCTCGTTGTCTCCGAGAAGGCTCTCAAGGAGCACAACCTCACCCCACGCGCGCGCATCCACCACTTGAGCGTTCGGGGTGAAGACCCGATCCGCATGCTCTCCGCGCCCATTCCGGCCACTCGGTATGCAATGGAGAAGTCGGGCATGAGCCTCGACGACATCGACCTCGTCGAGATTAACGAGGCGTTCGCGCCTGTCGTGTGTGCATGGGCGAAGGAGCTCGATGTCGACCTCAACAAGGTCAACGTCAACGGCGGCGCGATTGCGCTCGGCCACCCGCTCGGCGCAACCGGCGCCAAGCTCATGACGACGCTCCTGCACGAGCTCGAGCGCACCGGAGGCCGCTACGGTCTGCAGACGATGTGCGAGGGTGGCGGGCAGGCGAACGTCACCATCATCGAGCGGCTCGGCTAAGTCCTTTTTCTAGGACTGAAAGCCCGTCTGATCTACGGTTCGCGTGCGGTATGTGACATGCCGCACACGATTCCGTGACTTAGTCGACAGTCTCCGAGGAGGTCGGCATCATGGAAGCCTAGGACCGGGTATGAGCTCCAAGCTTCCAAAGCAAGGATCGAATCCACCGCCTCCCATGCGCAAGCAATCAGAGGTTCGTCCCGCGGTGCAACCTGACGACCGGCGCCGTACCGCCCGTTGGGCTTCGGACGCGCAGATCGAGATCCTCGCTCCGATCCAATCACACGCGACCGCTCTCGACGTGAGCGCTGCGGGCATTCAGCTTTCGCTCGATGGCTGGCTTTCTACTGGGACTCTGTGCGATTTGCGGATTACGACCCACACGGGGCGCGTGATCTTCAAGCGCGCCCGAGTGATTTGGGCACGCCGGGTCGGTGATGAGTGTGTGGCTGGCCTGAATGTGGTCGGTTCCATCGTCCCGCCCCCGGCGGCCGAGTAGCTCCCAGGCGTCGAGTTTCCGTTTTCCGAGGGTTCTTGCGTCCAGTCACAAGGCGGCTTGACGGACCGGCCTGAGCAAAATAGAACACGTTTCACTCTTGATGACCCTTTTTTCTACCCGGAACCGGGAGGTGGACATGGCCAAAGTAGCCAACACAGCAGAGTATTTCGACACCCTTGCCGATCGTTTCTTGGCCGACCAGGCCAAGGGCGTGAACGCCACAATCCAGTACACCCTGGCCGGCGATGGCGGCGGTGAGTGGACCATCACGATCACCGATGGCGAGTTCAAGGGCGTCGAGACCGGTGGCGTCGAGAAGCCGACCCTCAACGTGATGATGGACGCCGAGAAGTTCGTCGAGATGGCGAACGGCGACCTCGATGGCCGCAAAGCATTCCTCACGCGCAAGCTCAAGGTGAAGGGCAACATCGCTCTCGCCCAGAAGATGCAGAAGTTCTTCCCCCAGGGCTAATCGCCCGACACCACACGGAACACACCCATGAACGAGATTCTTTCGGCTCCGTACGTGCTCGAATACACGTACACCCGAAGCACCGGGCCGGTAGTCGGCCGCTTCTTGGAAAACCTTCGGTACGAAGTGCTCGAAGGTGTCAAGACGGCCGACGGTCGCGTGCTTTGCCCACCTCTCGAATACGACGAGGAGGGCGAACCCACGACGGGCGAGTTTGTCCCGTTGCGCCCATCCGGTACGGTGAAGTCTTGGTCATGGGTGCAGGAGCCCCGCAAGGGGCACCCGTTCGATCGCCCATTTGCTTGGGCCCTCATTCAAATCGACGGCACTGACAATGCCATGGTGCATGCCGTCGATGCGGGTAAGGCCAAGCGAATGAAGACGGGTATGCGCGTGCGTCTGCGTTGGGCCGATGAGAAGAACGGCACGATTCGCGACATCGCGTGCTTCGAGCCGATCGCGCCCTTCCTACCTGGTCCGGTGCACCTCGAGTACGACGTGAACCCCGGCAAGCACTACACCGCGTACCTGCGCGGTCTGCAGGAGGGCAAGTTCATCGGTGGCCGGGACCCGGAGGCCGGCAAGGTTTACGTGCCGCCCCGCGGGGCCGATCCCATGACCGGCAACCCGACGAGCGAGTACGTCGAAGTGGCCGACGTTGGGGTCCTCACCACGTTCACGATCATCCGCATTCCGTTCGAAGGCCAGAAGCTCACGCCGCCGTATTGCTTCGGCGCGATCGTGCTCGATGGCGCGGACACCCCGATCTATCACTTGATCAGCGGCGTCCCGCACGACGACATTCGGATGGGCATGCGCGTGAAAGCGAAGTGGAAGCCCCAAGACGAATGGGAGACTTCGCTCGAGAACATTCTTTACTTCGAGCCTACCGGCGAGCCAGACGCTCCGTTCGATAGCTACAAGGAGCATCTCTAATGCGCGACGTCGCGATTGTTTCCTTCTCGCAGCTTCCGTCGGTGAAAGCGATCGAGGCCGCTGACGAACCCGAGCTCGTCCAGCCCGTGACCTCCGATGCGATGAAGCAGGTCGGTCTCACGCAGGACGACATCGGCTTCACATGTTCGGGCAGCACCGACTACTTGCCCGGGCGCCCGTTTTCTTTCGTGGCTGCGGTCGACGGCCTCAAGGCCTGGCCTCCGCTTCGTGAGTCCCACGTCGAGATGGACGGGGCGTTTGCGCTCTACGAGGCCTGGGTGCGGCTCATGCACGGCGACATCGACACCGCGCTGGTGTTCTCATTTGGAAAGAGCTCGCTCGGCCCAGTGCCTGACGTGTTGAATCTTCAGAACGACCCGTATTACGTCCAGCCGCTCGGCCTCGATTCGATCAGCGCCGCGGCGCTTCAGGCACAGGCGATGATCGACGCGCGCAAAGCGACCGAGCGCGACTTCGCAGAGGTGGTGGCCCGCAATCGAAAGAGCGCGGCCGACAATCCCAACGCCCAGATCAAGGGAGATTTCAGCGTCGATGAGATGCTCCAAGAGCCGTACATCAGCTCACCGCTGCGCAAGAGCTTCTGCCCGCCGTTATCAGACTCGGCCGCGGCCATCGTGCTTGCTGCTGGTGATGCCGCGAAGAAATTGGTGAACCGGCCCGCCTGGATTCGCGGCTTCGATCATCGAACCGAACCGCATGCGCTCGGTCAGCGTGACCTCACGACTTCGCCGTCCACGAAGCTGGCCGCCGAGAAGGCGGGCGTTGGTCAGGGCAAGGTCGACGTGGCCGAGCTCCATGCACCCTTTGCGCATCAGGAGATCATCTTGCGAGAGGCGATGGGGCTTGGTGATGGCGTCAGCGTGAATCCGTCAGGTGGGGCCCTGGCCGCTAACTCGCTCATGACCGCGGGGCTGATCCGATTCGGCGAAGCGGCAAACCGCGTGCTCTCCGGAGACGCAGACCGCGCGGTGGCGCACACGACCAATGGCGTCTGTCTGCAACACAACCTCGTCGCCGTCTTGGAGGGAGAATAATGGCTGAGCACTGCGCAGTCATCGGCATTGGCCAGACGAAGCACCGGGAGAGCCGGCGTGATCTGTCGATGCCGGGCTTAGTCCGGGACGCTGCGCTTCGCGCGTTGCAGGACGCGGACATGACCTGGAAGGACATCGATTCGATCGTCATCGGCACCGCGCCCGATATGTTCGAAGGCGTCATGATGCCCGAACTTTGGTTGTCCGATGCCCTCGGCGCCGCCGGCAAGCCAATCTTTCGCGTACACACCGCGGGGTCCGTGGGTGGCTCGACTGCGGTGGTCGCCGCTCACCTGGTCCAGGGCGGGGTGCACGAGAAGGTGCTCACGCTGGCCTTCGAGAAGCAGAGCGAGGCCAACGCGATGTGGGCGCTCTCGCCAGCGATTCCGTTTCAGCCGCAGCTCGTCGCGGGCGCCGGTGGTTACTTCGCGCCGCTGATTCGCTCCTACATCCGTCGTTCGGACGCACATCCGGACACCGGCTGCATGGTCGCCGTCAAAGATCGTCAGAACGGATTGCTCAATCCGAACGCGCATCTTCACCTCGACCTGACGCTGGAGCAGGTGAAGGCCTCGCCGATGCTCTGGGATCCGATTCGCTTTTCGGAGACGTGTCCATCGTCCGACGGTGCGGTGGCGATGGTGCTCGTGAGCGATAAACACGCAGGCCGTGTGAAGAACCCGGCATGGGTCAAGGGCACGTCGGTGCGGACCGAGCGGACGTTCTTTGCAGGACGCGATCAGGTCAACCCGGCGGCTGGCAAACTCTGCGCCAAGGACGTCTACGGTGAGGCAGGGATCACCAATCCGACGAAGGAGATCGACTGCGCCGAGGTCTACGTTCCGTTCTCCTGGTTCGAGCCGATGTGGCTCGAGAATCTGGGCTTCGCCGACGAGGGCGAGGGCTGGAAGATGACCATGGAAGGGAAGACCGCGCTCGATGGCGAGATGCCCTGGAACATGTCCGGTGGCGTCATGTGCACCAATCCAATCGGCGCCAGTGGTATGCTTCGCTTCGCGGAAGCGGCGCGCCAGGTGCGCGGGACAGCGGAACAGCACCAGGTCGACGGCGCCAAGGTCGCTGTCGGCCATGCGTATGGGGGCGGCTCGCAGTTCTTCGCGATGTGGGTCGTGAGCTCGGAGCGCTGAGCAGGAGAGACGATGGAATATAACCTTGCAGATCTTTACGAGGCGATTGCGGACGCGGTTCCCGACAACATCGCGTTAGCCTCCGGCGACGTACACCACACCTATGCTGAGCTGGACAAACGAGCCAACCGGCTCGCGCACTACCTTCAGTCGCGCGGCATTGGACCCGGTGACCACGTAGGGCTACATCTATTCAACGGGCACGAATTCGTCGAAGCAATCTTGGCGCTCTTCAAGATCCGCGCAGTCGGGATCAACATCAACTACCGCTTTGTGGGTCCCGAAGTGCGCTACATGATCGACAACGCCGACCTCAAGGGCGTGATCACCCAGCGACGGTTCCTCCCCGTGATCAACGAGGCGACGCAAGGGCTCGAACCACTTCAGGCGCTCATCGTGATCGAGGACGGCATGGAGGCCGTCGCCGATCAGGAGTCGATCGAGTACGAGACCGCGCTCGGCCAGGGTTCCGAGGAGCGGAACTTTGGACCCAGGTCCGGCGGTGACTTGTACATCATCTACACCGGCGGCACGACGGGGATGCCCAAGGGCGTGATGTGGCGCCACGAGGACCTCTTCTTCTCTGGGCTGCAGGGCGGATCACCCGGCGGCGACCCGGTCGAGTCCCCCGAGCAGCTCGTCGAGCAAGCCCAGGAGGGCTGGTACACGGTGACCATGCTTCCGTGTGCTCCATTCATACACGGAGCTGCACAGTTCACGCAGTGGATCTGCCACCTGACCGGCGGAAAGCTGGTGCTGCAACACGGGCCGAGCTTCGACGCCAGCCGCATCCTCTCTCTGGTTGCAGAGGAAGAAGCTTCGACATTGTCGCTCGTCGGCGATGCGATGGCCATCCCTCTAATCGAGGAGCTTAGGGCCGGCGACTACGACATGTCGGACCTCGCGGTGATCGCTTCGGCTGGTGCGATCCTCTCGGCCAGCGTCCAAGCGGAGATCGAGGAGCTTCTGCCCGACGTGATGATCATCAACAGCTTCGGCACCAGCGAGTCGGGTGACCTCGGCCGTGCCGCCGGCGATGAAGACAGCCACGAGGGTCGTCCATCCTTCTACATGGGCGACGACGTCACCGTCTTGGACGAAGAGGGCCAGCAGATCGAGCCGGGTTCCGGCCAGATCGGCATGGTTGCTCGCTCGGGCCGCTTGCCGCTTGGCTACTACAAGGACGCCGAGAAGACCGCCGAGCGCTTCAAGGAGTTCAATGGCAAACGCTGGGTCGTCCCCGGCGACTTCGCCACAATCGAAGAAGACGGGCGCATCACCTTCCTCGGGCGAGGCAGCAAGTGCATCAATACCGGCGGCGAGAAGGTCTTTCCGGAGGAGGTCGAAGAAGCGCTCAAGGCGCATACGGACATCATCGACGCACTCGTCGTGGCTGTTCCGGACCCCCGCTTCGGTTCCAAGGTCGCCGCCGTGTTCAACACGCGTGGCAACAAACAGCTTTCGCTCGACGAAGTGAAGCAACACTGTCGCAAGCACATCGCGGGGTACAAGATTCCGCGGCAGATCACGATCACAGACACGGTTTCCCGTATGCCGAGCGGAAAACCGGACTACACATGGGCGGAGGACATCGCCCGCGGCCAGGCGACCGCGTAGCCCGAGCAATCAAGCCCCGACCGGCAGAGGAATCCATGTCAACAGCACAAGAAGAAGAAGAGGAGCTTTTTCCTGGCTATCCACGTGGTTGGTTCGTCATTGGAGTGTCGAGTGAGCTGGCACCCAGCGACGTCAAGCCAATCAAGTACTTTGGCCGTGAGATGGTCCTGTACCGCGGCGAGAGCGGCGCGGCGATCGTCCACGATGCGTTTTGTCCGCACCTCGGAGCGCATCTCGGCCACGGAGGAAAAGTCGTCGGGGAGACGATTCAGTGCCCGTTCCATGCCTGGCGGTTCGATGAGACCGGCAAGTGTGTCGATGTGCCCTACGCCAAGCGGATTCCGCCGCGCGCGTGCGTGAAGAACAACCCCGTGCAGGAGCACAACGGCTTGATCTTCATGTGGAATGCGCGCGTAGAAGGTGAAGACCCGACCTGGGAGATTCCCGACCTCCCCGAGTACGGCAGCGCAGGGTGGACCGATTGGGGATCGGCCCTGATCGACATCAAGACGCACCCGAAAGAGATCGTCGAAAACCTCGCCGACAAGGGTCACTTTGGTCCGGTGCATGGCACCTGGGCCAACGAGTTCGGGAACGAGTTCAAAGACCACATCGGAATCCAGCACGTCAAAGGGGTCGCGTACCCTCGCGGCGGCGGTGAAGACCACTTCGAGTTGCAGTCCACCTACTATGGCCCTGGCTACATGCTCACCGAGATGCAGAGCGTTCTCCCGAACATCATGCTTCTGTGCCACACGCCGGTGGACACGAACAACGTTCACGTCCGCATCGGCGCCATGATCGACATTTCGAACGTGAAAGAGGGCAAGGAAGACTTCCAGGAAGGCTATCGGCAGAACATCATCGTCGGATTCAAGGAAGACATCGCGATCTGGGAAAACAAAAAATACCGCCCTCGACCGATTCTCTGCGATGGTGATGGCGATGTGGGAGCTCTGCGCCGCTGGTATCAGAAGTTCTACATGCCCCAAGCAGAGGTTGGATATTAGTCATGGATGATCGAGCCAAGCGCATCGTTGAAACCGCTGTCGCACTCGCGGAGCGCGACGGATACCAAGCGGTACGGCTGCGGGACGTCGCAGCCAGTGCGCAGGTGGCGCTCGGAACGGTCTACAAGCGTTTTGCCAGCAAAGAGGAGATCCTCATCGCGGCGCTCGAGCAAGAGAGCGAGAAGCTCGTCGCCAAGATCGGCAAGAAAGCGGTCCCGGGCGACAATCCGCAGGAGCGCGTGCGTTTCGTCTTTTCCGCGCTGACGAAAGGACTTCTCCGGCGGCCGAATCTCGCCAAGGCACTGGTCCGGTCCTTGGCGTCAGGGGACCCGAACATCACCGAGCGCGTTGCTAGCTTCCACGCTCTCATCACGGCCCTGGTCATGGCGGCGATTCGGGGAGAACCTGCCGCCGAGGAGGCAGTGTGGGGGGGCGACGTCGATGAGCGCGAGCGCACGATTTCCTCGATCCTGCAGAACGTTTGGTTCGCGTCGTTCGTCGGATGGGCCGGCGGTTTGCACGACGTGCCGCAAGTCCTCGAAGACGTCGACAAGACGGCGCAACTGCTGTTAGCGGCGTAGGCGAGGGCCCATCACATCCACGCAGCGATTTCGGTGGGTGCTTCCTTGCCCGAAGGGTTGCGAGGACGTGCTCGCAAAAGAAGTGCGGAGCCTCGATCTCGAGATTGCCGACGTTCGCCCGACTGCGGTGCATGCCCGCGGCACCCTGCAAGACGGTTACCGGTTGTGCCTCTGGTCCCGCGTCGCGTCGCGAGTCTTGCTGCCACTCGTCGAGCTGGATGCCGAAGACGACACAGCTCTCTATGATGCGCTCCGCGGAGTTGCCTGGTGGGAGCATTTCGACGCCAAGCAAACGTTCGCGATCGGTAGCTCCCAGGCGCCAAAGAGCCCTTTCCCTTCGCATTACTGGGTGCAGCGAGCGAAGGACGCGATCGTCGACAGCTTTCGCGACCATGCCGGCACGCGTCCCAGCATCGATAAGAGGGATCCGGCCATTCGGTTTCATCTGCACATCGGCGAGGTACATCACGAGCTCGCCCTCGATTTTTCCGGGGAGGGGCTGCATCGGCGGGGCTATCGGCAAGCCGGCGGAAAGGCGCCGCTCAAGGAGAATCTGGCGGCTGCGATTCTGTATCTAGCGGATTGGCCCCAGGCGGCTCGCCAAGGTCTGACGTTGATGGACCCGACCTGCGGTTCAGGCACGTTCTTGATCGAAGGGGCGTTGATGGCGACGAACTGTGCGCCAGGGCTCTTGCGCGAAGGGTTTGGGTTCGAGCATTGGTTGAGGCATGACGCGGCAGCGTTCGCGGTGGAGCGGGACGCCGCGTTGACCGCTCGCAAGGCCGAGTGTTCGGCGCGGATATTCGGCTGCGACGCGTCCGAGAAGGCGTTGTCGTACGTTCGGGATAACCTCGCCGCCGCGGGGGTTGAGCAGCACGTGTCGCTTGCGGTCAAAGAGCTGTCTGCGATCGAGAAGCCGGCAGAGGGCGGCATCCTCGTGTGCAATCCTCCGTATGGCCATCGGCTCGGCGATGAGGGCACACTGTTCTTGTTCTATCAGGCGCTCGGCGACACCTTGAAGCGGGCATTCGACGGGTGGACGGCATACGTGTTCGCTGCGCACGGGGGCAACCTCAAGCACCTCGGGCTTCGACCGACGCGCCGCCACGTTCTCTACAACGGGTCGATCGAGTGCCGTCTCGTCGAGATCCCGGTGCGTGGCGTGGCCGGTGGCGATTCAGCTAAGGCACCCGGATGGCGAAAGCCGAGCGAGAAGGCTCAGATGTTCGCCAACCGGATCAAGAAGAACAAGAAGAAGTGGGGGCGTTGGGCCAAGCGTAGCGGCATTGAATGCTACCGGATCTACGATGCGGACATCCCGGAGTACAACGTTGCGGTCGATCGCTATCAAACCAAGGCAGTGGTCCACATCTTCCAGAAGGAGCGGGATGCGGGCGACGACCGTGCGAAGCAGCGGGTTCAGGATGTCTTGATGACGCTTCCGGAAGCCTTGGGCATCGACGCCGACGATCTGATCGTGAAGGTTAGGCGCAAGCACGACGAGGGAGACCAATACGCTCGCATCTCCCAGCAAGACGCGGAGATGATCGTCAGCGAGGGAGACCTCCGCTTCGTCGTGAACCTCGAAGATCGCATCGACACGGGCCTCTTCTTGGACCACCGGGCGGTCCGCGCCTACGCCGCCGAGCATTGCAAGGGCAAGCGGATGCTCAATCTGTTCGCGTACACATGCTCGGTCAGTGTCGCCGCGGCCGTGGGCGGAGCCAAACAGACCACGAGCGTCGATCTGTCGAACACCTACCTCGACTGGGGCAAGAAGAACTTCGAAGCCAACGGCCTCGATCCCGCCAAGCACCGCTTCATCCGCGACGATGCCACACGCTGGATGGCGAGGGACCGCAACAGCTACGACTGGATCTTCATCAACCCGCCCACCTTCTCACGCTCCAAAATGAGCAAGGGCGATTTCAACATTCACAAAGACCACAAAGCCCTGATCGAAAGTGCCATGAGCTCCCTAGACAAAAAGGGCGAGCTCCTCTTCACCACCCACGCCCGAGCCTTCGAGCTAGACGACCCCATCACAACCCGCTTCCAAGTCGAAAACGTAACAAAGCAATTCGTCCCCCCCGACTTCACCCGCTACCCCTTCCAAGCCTTCCGCCTCAGGAAAAGGGGTCAGACCCCTTTTCAAAAGGGTTAACCCTTCGAAAAAGGGGTCTGACCCCTTTTTGAACGGGTTGGGTAGCGGTCGCACGATCGTCGGGTCGTCAGCCGCCGGATTGAGCGGAACATCATGCGCATCTCCTTTCCTCGGGAGGAGAAAGGGCTTCTGAATCGACTATCAGCGCTGT
>CALJYC010000291.1 GCA_937984275.1 uncultured bacterium
GCGCGGACTCGGGGCGGGCGGCAATCCGGACGTCGGTCGCAAGGCGGCGCTCGAGGACGTGCAGCGTCTGTCCGAAGCGCTGGAAGGCGCGGACATGGTATTCGTCACCGCCGGAATGGGCGGCGGGACGGGCACAGGCGCCGCTCCGATCATCTCTCAGGTCGCACAGGACCAGGGTGCACTGACGGTTGGCGTCGTGACCAAGCCTTTTCTGTTCGAGGGACGCAAGCGCGCCAAGAACGCGGAGCGTGGCGTTCAAGAGCTGATCGACACAATCGACAGCATCATCACGATTCCGAACCAGCGGCTCATGTCACTCGGCGACGACGACATCACGATGCTCGACGCTTTCGCGCGCGCCGATGATGTGCTGCTCCAGGCGGTTCAGGGGATCAGCGACCTCATCATCAATGCCGGCATGATCAACGTCGACTTCGCCGACGTGAAGACGATCATGGCGAGCAACGGGCGTGCGCTGATGGGCACGGGCATCGCCAAGGGCGACCGCCGCGCACTCGAGGCCGCCGAGATGGCAGTGAACTCGCCGCTTCTCGACGAGGTGTCGGTGCAGGGCGCGACGGGCATCCTCATCAACTTCACCGCGGGCCCCGACATCAAGCTCCGTGAGATCAACGAGGCGGCCGGCTTGGTTCAGCAGGCAGCACACGAGGAGGCGGAGATCATCTTCGGCGTCGTCACCGATCAGGAATTGGCCGACACCGTCAAGGTCACGGTCATCGCGACCGGCTTTGAGAAGGCGGCCCATGCGCCTATCCCGCTTGGGCTTCACCACGCAGTGGCGAGCAATCAGAGCGCAAACGGCGCTTCGGCCAATAGGGCTATGCGAGGGCAGCCAGTGCGGGCTGATGATTTTTCCTCCACACTCGAGGGGGTGCCGGCGGCAGTCCCACAGACCGCTGGGACGAGGGCTTTCGGAGCCAGCGCCCTTCACGATGAGGCGGTTCTCGACATCCCGGCGTATCTGCGTCGCGGCGCACCCGGCGCAGAGTAAGCTAAGAGTCATTTCATACACTTAGCTTGAAGCCCGGCCCTGTCCGGGCTTTTGACTTCGCAGCGCACGCCCAGTGACGGTCGCGCTATACGGCGCCACTCTGTAAACGTTACGTAAAATGAGCGCTATTCACTTTGCAACACCGGACAAACCGGGTAGCTTGCTCCTCTGAGAGGGCGCGGATTTAGTTCGAAATTCACCCCTCTAGCTTAAGAAATTCCAATTTGGCATACTATTGGATGGGTTGAGCGTGAAGCAGGGTGTTCAGTTGGGTGTGAGTGGCGGCCGCAGGTGCCCCTGCTTTGGTGTGCTCTGCTTCCTGTGCGCGTTCATCAGCTCCTTGTTCGGCGCGAACGGCGTTTCAGCAGACGCGCCTCTTCCCGCGATCAGGACGACGCCCCTCGCCGTGCCCGCGACGGTGCTTGGAGTGACGAACCCATACCTCGTTGCTGCAGCGATGAAGACGCCTGACGTTCAGGGCTTCACGCTCTCGCGAGACATCCGCGATCTCGCCGCACAGGTCGAAAGGCTTGCTCGCCATGGCGTCGACTTGAATCAACGCAAGATGCCGCATGCCGAGAAGCTTCAGCTTCGGGTGGACACCCGAATCCGAGGCGTCGGAGGCATCCTCCAGCTTCGTTACCGACGCTAGTCGGCGACAGTGGCACCATCAGCGTCGGTGCTGGTGCGAGGGCTGGTGTCGGTGTCGGCGCGTAGGAACGTGCCGTTGGCTGAGACCGTCTACGGGTCCGTGATAGAGTCCGCCACTCATGTCCCGCCCCCGGCATCACATCGTTCTGGTCCCCGGTCTGTTCGGCTTCGCGCGACTCGGTGGTTTCGACTACTTCACCCATGTCGAAGAAGCGCTCGCGAGTCGGTTCTTGGAGCGTGGTGCGGACTGTGAGTTCGTCTTGGTCTCATCGCCGCCGACGGGATCGATTGTGCACCGGACACAAGTGCTCATGGACGCGATTCAACAGGCCTGCTCGGACGACGCGGGGGCCATTCATCTCGTTGGGCATTCGACCGGTGGGTTGGACGTGCGGCTGCTGGCGTCGCCGACGACTTGGCCCAGTCTCCCCGAGTGGTTCGATCGCGTCCGAACCGTCGCCAGCATTTCTACCCCGCACTACGGCACGCCCCTTGCGTACTTCTTTACGACGATGGCAGGCACTCGGCTGTTGGAGGCCCTGTCGCTTCTTACTTACTTGACGCTCGAGGCTGGCGGACCACCGCTCACCGCCCTAACACCCGTGATCGCTTCCCTAAGCCGCCTCGATGAAGCCCTTGGGATCGAGAGCAAGGTTCTCGACAAGACCATAGATCTGCTGCTCAGCTTCTTGGGAGACGAGGGGCAGGCCGAAGTTCGAGAATGGTTCGATGGCATTCGAAGCGATCAGGGCGCGATCATTCAACTCACGCCGGAGTCGATGGATATCTTCAATGCCGGGGTCGAGGACAATCCCAACCTTCGATATGGATCCGTGGTCACCCGCATGCCGCCGCCTGGGCCGGTGCGTTTGCTCAAGAACCTTCGATCTCCGATCAACGCGCTTTCCGCGGCCGTCTTCTCGACCCTCTACGTGGCTGCGGGTCGCACGTCGAAGGTCTATCCGCCTCCCGGTCCGGCCCCGGAGGTCCGTGAGTACCTAGAGCAGAAGCTCGGGCGCAAGCTGGACAACACGCTCAACGACGGCCTGGTTCCTACCGCCAGCATGATTTGGGGCGACGTCTTGTGGGCCGGCACCGCCGATCATCTGGACGTGCTGGGCCACTTCCACGGCGAGCGCGATTCGTCGCACACCGACTGGTTGGTGAGCGGCGCAGGGTTCCGCGAGGACGACTTCGACGAGGTCATGGACGCGGTTGCGGAGTTTCAGCTGCAGCGTCCGTGACAGTGTCGGCGGCAGCGGCAGCGACAGTGATAGGGACAGCGACAGGGACGGTGTCAGTGCCAGCGGCAGTGTCAGCGGCCATGCGACGCGACTTGGTCATCGTGATCTCCTTTTTGCGTGTGAGTGGGGCCGGGCGTCCCGGGGCACGGCGGAACGCGACACGGGAACCCTGCGGACGGGTCGGGTGCTCACAGGTTCACC
>CALJYC010000292.1 GCA_937984275.1 uncultured bacterium
CCCCTTCTTCCTGGGGACGCTCTTGCTCGAGCACTGCCTCGTGTACCGAAGGGCACAGCAGGAAGGCGCCGACACGAAGCTGGCCGGATTCACGACCAAAGATTCGATCGCTAGCGTCACGATGGGCCTCGGCTTCTTGGCAATCAACACGGCCCTCGCGCTTCTGCCCTTCGCCGGGCTTGCATGGCTCTATCAATTCCGGTTGTTCGACATTCCGGTGGTGTGGTGGTCGTGGGTGCTCCTGCTCTTCGCGGAAGACTTTTGCTACTACTGGTTTCACCGGCTGCATCACGAGGTGCGCACACTTTGGGCCGCGCACATCAACCACCACTCGAGCACGCGCTACAATTTCTCTACCGCCCTCCGGCAGTCGTGGACCACTCCTTTCACTGGGTTCATTTTCTGGATTCCACTGCCGCTGCTCGGCTTTCCGGTCGAGATGATTCTCATCCAGAAGTCGATCAGCTTGCTCTATCAGTACTGGCTCCACACGGAGCTCATCGGCAAGCTCGGCTGGTTCGGCGTCGTCTTCAACACGCCTTCGCACCATCGCGTCCACCACGGGCGCAATCCGATCTATCTCGACCGCAATCATGCGGGCATCTTCATCATCTGGGACAAGATGTTCGGGACGTTCGAGCCCGAGGGCGAGGCGATCGACTACGGCCTCACCAAGAACATCCACACGTACAATCCTGTACGGATCGCCTTCCACGAGTGGAGCTCGATGCTCGGGGATGCCTGGAATGCGAAGAGCTGGCGCGGCCGGCTGGGTTATCTCGTCATGCGGCCAGGTTGGACCGAGGACGGCACTGGGAAGACCTCGACCGTCCTGCGACGGGAATATCTCGCCGCAGGCATAGCTAGCGCGCCTACTGCTGGAACGTGACCGTGTTCACCGCGTTTGCAGCGGCCTCATCAATGTCGAACACGAGCGGCATCGGTTCGTTGCGCAGGTAGGGGAAGAGCAGATCGTCGTAGTGCAGCGACTCGATGTCGCCCGATTGGCCGCCCGGTAACTGTATGGTGCAGCTCGGACCGCTGGCGGAGGCCTCACAGACGAGCCGCGTGGATGCTCCGGCCGTTTGCACGAAGTCGGTGATGCCGGGGTTCGCTACATCGACGGTGAAGAGCCCGCCGTCGTTGGCGAAAAGTGGATCGCCAGGCGCGGGATTGTCGTAGTCGTAAATCTCGAACGTCGAAAGGTCGGAGCTGAGCAGGAGCCCGTGAAGCCTACCCCAAGCCCACTGCTTCTCGTCCGGACCGAGCTGCGCGCTGAGAAAATCGCCCGCCGCCTGCAGCGCGTCCGACATGACCTCATACTTGGTCTCGATCTGCGGCGGCAGCGTGTCCGGATTGTCCCAGTACACGTCCCCTGCCGCGAGCTGACTCGGGTCCACGACCGAGTAGTACATCGCGAAGCTGGGTGCGCCGCCTTGCGGTGCGTTCTCCTGATCCTCGATGCGGGCGCGAAGTTCGATGAGCAGTGTGTGGAAGGCAGTGCACCCGGAGGCCGCTAAGAGCTCGTCTGAGTCCGAGGACAGGGGAGAGTTCTCGGAATCGGTCCCGTCGAGGCCGGTGGGACAAGTGAAATCCCAGCCCTCGAGCGCGCGGATTACCTTGGCGCCGTCCAAGCCGGGTGTGGTCTGGTCGTGGTTGGCAATGGCCAGCAGGCCCGGACGCATTCTCTCTCCGATCAGGGAGTGAACGTCGCTAACGATCTGATCCATCGTCGCACGGGTATGCTGGTCTTCGAAGCCTTCGATCAGATCGACGATCCGCGCGTGCCGGAAACCGGAGGCGCGATCGACTTGGTAGGGCGGATGCGAAGTTCCGTTCGGGAGCGTGGTGGGGTCGCCGTCGAAGAGCGCACCCGTCATGTCGTTGTTGGCCGTGGCGATGTAACCGGAGTCGGGATTCATCGCCTGTGGCAGCTCTTCGAGGGCGAAGTAGTCGTCCCACTCATAGTCGCCCGTGCCATCGAGCGGCAGCCAAGAGGGGGCGTCACCGTCGAGGTTGGTCGCCCACGTTCGCTTCGGGAGTCGGTTGTAGGGGAACCAGCCGATGTTGTTCTGCGAATCGATGACGACCCAGTTCTGCCCGACTGTGGTGCCGTTAGAGAGCGCCTGTTTCGCCTCTTCGATGTTGGTGGCCACCCCGAGCTCAGCGAACAAGTTGATGTCCGTGTCGATATCGCTCCCCGACCAACGCAGCGTTACCGCCGTGTTGTTCTCCGGATCGATTTCGCGGACCGGACCGTGATGAGGCACGAACAACAGTTCCCGGTCGTCGGTGGTGCCGTCGCTAAAAACAATCTCAAACGTGCGACGCACAAACGGGACTTCCTCTCCCTTGAACATGACGCCGGTCGGGTTGTCGTCGCCGTCCTTCACCAGCGTTTCGATGTAGAGGTCGCTCAAGTCCATGACGGTGGTGGTTGCACCCCAGGCAATGTCCTCGTTCTGCCCCAGCAGAGGCCAGGGAATGCCGGCAAACGTCATGCCGGCGACGTGCGTCTGACCGCGTCCGTGGGTCTTCGCGTCGAGATGTGCCAAGTACCAAGTCGCTGGCTGCGTCATGCCCAAGTGCGGGTCGTTGGAAAGGAGGGCGTTTCCGCCTGTCGTGAGCGAGGGCCCAACTATCCAGTTGTTGGAACCCGTCTGATCAGCGATCGCACCGGACCCCAGAATCAACGACTGAAGGCCAACGATTCGCTGGAGTTTCTCGTTCAGTTGGCGAATGACCGGAGCTGTGTTGAGCCGCTCGCGAAGCGACGGGCGGGCGAGCATCGGCGGAACCGAACGCTTCTGCGCGGCGTCGAGAGCCGGAGACGGAGGAACCCAGTCGAGCGGCAGAATCGCCGACTCCTCGAGGGGCCGCCGGGCCCACAGATCTGAGAACTTGTCGTCGTCGCCAATCGTATCGCGTGCGGCGGCCGCAGCGGCTTGAGCCGACGCGTCGTTGGTGAGTTCATTGACGAGCGCGATGACCGCGGCGACGCTGTCCTGCGGAGTCCAGGGCGGGACCTTCTCGGGGCTGTATTCGAGAACCTCGTGGGTGAGCTCGCGGGGAAACGTGGCGCCGTTATCACCGTTCTTCATGTCCTCGATCCACTTGTTGACGCCGGCGGCATACGCATCGAGCATCGCCTTGGTCTTGGGCGTCGCCTGCTCGTAGAGGAACTCCTCAGTAGGCACGCCTTCGCGCGTCGAGAACGTCGCGCGAAGGTCGGCAAAGTCGTCGGCGAAAATTCCGGCGAGCGCTTTCGGCAAGATGTCCGCAAGTCGGCCCGTGGTGAAGCGCCGCCGGATGTCCATCTGTACGAACCGATCGAACGCGTGGTAGTAGCCAAGCGCCATCGCGCAGTCCTCGTCGGTCGCGCAGTCCGCGTTGAAGACGCGGTACTCATCGAAGTACACGGTGGCGTCGGGGGGCCACTCGAGATCCACGCCCGTGTCGCTGCTGCTGCACCCGATGATTGAAAGACCAAGAACAAGAAGGCAAAGAGCAAATCGTCGCATCTCGGATCACCTCGGGGAGTGAGAACGGACCGAACCATATCCGTTTTGAGGTCAAAGCCAAACAGTGAGCGTGCTGGCGAAGGCGAAAGCGGCGACGTCCAGAACCGGACTCACCCGAAAGGTGGGTGCTAAGATGCGCGCGAGATGAGTCTGATGAAGCAAAGTTTCGCTCCGTGCTTCTTGTGTGTGCTCGCGGCATGCAGCGGCAGCGGGGTGCCGATGGCGCCCGAGAAATCGCCGCATTTCGACGCGGTGAGTGAACGGCTTCAGCTCGGCGGGACGGTATACGCGTACGCCGACATCGAAGGCGATGCGGAGCGCGCCGCCGACTTTCTTCTCCCCCTCCTGCGCGATCTACCGAGCCTCGTCCCGCGACAGGGTGTCAACCGACTCAACGCTACGACGCTGGTGCGCATCCTCGGTCTGCACAATGTCCAAGCGATCGGCCTGAGCTCGTACGCGAAGGAGTCGCTGTATCACAACCGTAGCTTCATTCACCACGCCGGAGCCAGAGAGGGGCTCCTGAAGCTCTTCGGCGCGAACGCGGCTCCCTTCGACCTGGTGTCGACCGCACCAAAGAACGCGGACTTGGTCTGGGAGCAGCAGCTGGACGTTCGCGTGCTGGTCGAGATCGTGCGGGCTCTCGGTGAGCTCGGTGTCGGCACGACGCCCGAAGAGCTCGACGAGGCGCTAGGCGAACCTGTTCTCGGCCTCGACTTCACTTTGGGCGCAATCCTCGATCGTTTGAATACGACTGCGGGGCTGATCATTGCGGTGGATGAAAGCCGTCCTCTTCGCGTCCCTGGCGAGTCCTTCTGGTTCCCGTACACCGACTTTCTCTTCCGCATCGACGGGCTCGGTGACCTAGCAGACGCGATGCTCGAAAGAGCTTCACTCGATCCATTCATCGCATCGGAGCGAACCGAAGAGTGGGTGAGTATCCGGCCCGCGATCAAGCTCCCTCCGCCATGGAATGCCTACGAGCCGTCCGTCGTCAAAGAGATCGCAACAGGACGAATGTATGTCGTCAGCTCGCCTGCATTTCTGAAAACCTGCCTTTCGACGACGGACGGCGTTGCGCAGACCGCAGATTTTGTGCGCGCCTTCGAGCAGCTTCCGATGACTGGAAACGGGCTGACGTACTTTTCGCCACGGATGACGCGGCAAATGCACGCCGTGCTCGATCGCGTGATCGAAGCCAACGGTTCGTCGCTTGCCACCAGCATCACCCGATTCTTCCTTCCGGATGTAGGCCACCCGGTGGGATGGGTCGCGGCGAACACCGACGACGGCCTTCTCATCACGTCGAATTCTCCGTCGTCCCACAAGTCGACGCTACTCACGCTGGGGTACGCGGCTTTGCTCCCGGCCGCGGCCGTGGTCGGGGCCTCGTTCCTCGACCACTTGGAGGTCCGAAAGCCGCCAGCGATGTGAGACGGGCCGAGGTAGCCTCCTGCTCGGAGGTGAAGGCATGACTCTATTTGTCACCAAACGTGAAACCCCCATCGGCCAAGTGATCGCTCGGCGGAGCGAACGTGGGCTGGTTTCGATGGGTTTCTCAGATGGAGCCGAGGACGCGTTCCCGGCGAGAGTTGATCCCGACCCCGCAGTCGGCGACGCGATCGAGCGCTACTTCGCAGGCTCCACGGACGCACTCGAAGAGCTCGAGGTCGATGTTCAAGGAACTGTGCTGCAACGACGGATTTGGGGGTTGCTGCGCAGTATTCCGGCTGGCGAAACGCGGTCTTACGGGGAGCTCGGTGCAGAGGTTGGCACGTCGGGCCGCGTTGCGGGCAATGCGATGGCCGCCAACCCGGTGTGCCTGGCCCTTCCCTGTCACCGGGTGATCCGGGGCGACGGCACCTGGCACGGCTACGCCTATGGCACCGATCGCAAGCGCTGGCTCCTAGCCCACGAACAAGAAGTAAGAACGCCGAGTGGACCGGCAGATCCACTCGGCGAGTAGCAAGCAAGCTTCAGCCGCTAGTTGCGCGGTAGCGGCGAATCCCCAAGCAAAAGGCAAGCATTAGAAGAAGAACACCGGCGAACCGGCCTTGGCGTGCCACCCCGACGTGACAGCCAAGTTGAACAACCACACACTAACAACGGATTAGTCCGTTTTCAACGGATGAGCTGGAAAACGAATCCTGTGCCTCACCAAGGCTCAAAACCTGTGAGATTTCGGGCTAGTCGGGAGCGGGCAGATCGGACCTACCCATGAGGAAGGTGTCGACTGCCCGGGCAGCGCCTCGGCCTTCGGCGATCCCCCAGACCACCAGGGACTGGCCACGACGGCAGTCGCCGGCTGCGAAGACGCCGTCGGTGGTGGTGGCGTACTTGCCGTACTCCGCCTTGAAGTTGCTGCGAGGGTCGCGCTCGAGGCCGAGCTGTTCGGCAAGCGTGTCCTCCGGGCCGAGGAAGCCCATCGCCAAGAAGACGAGGTCCGCTTCAAAGATCTCTTCGGAGCCTGGAACTTCGCTCATCTGCCATTTGCCTTCGTCGTCTTTTGTCCACTCGATGCGCACCGTCTCGATGCCGGAGACGTTTCCGTTGCCGTCATCGAGGAAGCGCTTGCTCAGCACACAAAACTCGCGTGGGTCCTTGCCGAACTTCGCCTCCGCCTCTTGATGCCCGTAGTCTACGCGAAAGATTACCGGCCACTCCGGCCATGGATTACTCGGCGCGCGTTCGGCCGGCGGCTTGGGCAGGAGCTCGAAGTTGACCAACGAAGTGCAGCCATGACGAATCGATGTGCCGATGCAGTCGGTGCCGGTGTCGCCACCACCGATGACGATCACGCGCTTTCCCTTCGCGCTGATGTACGACCCGTCTTCGAGCTCGCTGTCCATCAGGCTCTTGGTGTTCTTGAGCAAGAACTCCATCGCGAAGTGAACGCCCTCGAGATCGCGCCCGGGAATGGGCAAATCGCGCGGCCGTGTGGCCCCACACGCCAGGATCAGCGCATCGCTTTCGCTCCGAAGCTTCTGCGCATCCTTGTTTACGCCGACGTGCGCGTTCGTCACGAACTCCACACCTTCGGCGCGCAGGATGTCGAGGCGCCGATCCACGGTGCCCTTGTCGAGCTTCATGTTCGGGATGCCGTAGGTAAGCAGACCGCCGATCCGGTCATCGCGCTCGTAGACGACCACGCTGTGACCCGCTCTGTTGAGCTGTTGGGCGGCGGTGAGCCCCGCGGGGCCGCTGCCGATGATGGCCACCTTCTTGCCGGTCCGCTCCACGGGAGGCTCGGGCTGAATCCAGCCTTCCTCGAAGCCCTTGTCGACGATGGCGCACTCGATGTTCTTGATGGTGACGGCCGGCTCGTTGATACCAAGAACACAAGCGCCTTCGCACGGCGCCGGACAGACTCGGCCGGTGAACTCGGGGAAGTTGTTCGTCTTGTGCAGGCGATCCAGCGCCTCGCGCCACCGCCCGTGATAGACGAGGTCGTTCCACTCGGGGATCAGATTGTCGATCGGGCAACCGGTTGCCGATTGGCAAAACGGAACGCCGCAATCCATGCAGCGCGCGCCCTGCGTCCGAAGGTGCTCCTCCGGCACGTCGACCATGAACTCGCCCCAGCCGGAGACTCGCTCCAGCGGGTCGCTGTACGGAACCGTTTCTCTCGGAAACTCTTTGAAACCAGTTGGCTTACCCATCGTCTTACTCCGCCACCGGAAGGCCCTGGGGTTGAGCGGCATCGGGCCGGGGAACGCCTACAGAAAGGTCGCCCTTCTCACGAAGCACGCGCTTGTAGTCGATCGGCATCACCTTCACGAAGGTCCGAAGGGTGGTGTCCCAGTCCTGCAGCAAACGGTCGGCGACGGCCGAGCCAGTCGATTCGTGGTGCTCTTCGATGAGTTCCTTCACAATCGCGATCTCTTCTTGATATTCGAGCCGGCCGAGCTCGACCATCTCTTGGTTGCACTTCGAGGCGAAGTCGTCGTTCGCATCGAGCACGTACGCCACACCGCCGCTCATGCCTGCGCCAAAATTGCGTCCGGTGTCGCCCAAGATTACGGCTCGGCCACCGGTCATGTACTCGCATGCGTGATCGCCGACGCCTTCGATGACGGCCCACGCGCCCGAGTTGCGAACACAGAAGCGCTCTGCCGCCCGGCCCCGAAAAAAGGCCTTCCCTTCGACGGCGCCGTACAACACGACGTTGCCGATGATCATGTTCTCGGCCGGTACGAACGTCGCCTTCTTGGACGGGTAGACGATGATCTTGCCACCGGAGAGCCCCTTGCCGACGTAGTCGTTCGCGTCGCCCTCGAGCTCGAGGGTGACGCCCCTGGCGAGCCAGGCGCCAAAGCTTTGCCCGGCGGAGCCGTTGAACTTGAAGCGCACCGTCTCGTGGGGGAGGAGGTCCTCGCCCCACGCCTTGGCGATCTCGTGGCTGAGCATCGTGCCAACGGTCCGGTTGGTGTTCTTGATCTTGAGCTCGCCTCGCACCTGCCTGCCCTCGGTAATAGCCGGCTGGGCTAACTCGATCATCCGGTTGTCGAGCGCCTTGTCGAGGCCATGGTCCTGCTGCTTGGTGCAGTAGACCTCCGTGACAGCATTCTTCTTCTTAGCGGGTGTAAGGATCGGGGTGAGGTCGATACCCCGCGCCTTCCAGTGAACGATCGCATCCGCGGTGTCGAGCATGTCGACGCGGCCGATCATCTCTTTGAAGGTGCGGAAACCGAGCGCGGCCATGATCTCCCGCGCCTCCTCGGCGACCATGAAGAGGTAGTTGACGACGTGTTCCGGCTTCCCCTTGAACTTCTTGCGAAGCTCCGCGTCCTGCGTCGCAATGCCAACCGGGCAAGTGTTGAGATGGCATTTGCGCATCATGATGCAGCCCATGGCGATGAGCGGCGCCGTGCTCAGGCCGATCTCTTCGGCGCCGAGCAAGCCGCCGATGACGACGTCGCGGCCGGTCTTCATCTGGCCGTCCGTCTGCAAGACGACGCGGCTTCGAAGGTCGTTCATGACGAGCGTCTGGTGCGTTTCGGAGATGCCGAGCTCCCACGGAAGCCCGGCGTGCTTGATCGACGTTAGCGGTGAAGCGCCCGTGCCACCATCGTGACCGCTGATGAGGATGTGGTCGGCGTGCGCCTTCGAGACGCCCGCGGCGATCGTGCCGACGCCCACCTCGCTGACTAGCTTGACGCTGATGCGTGCCGAGGGATTGCTGTTCTTGAGGTCGTGGATCAGCTGCGCCAAGTCCTCGATCGAATAGATGTCGTGGTGCGGGGGTGGGCTGATCAACCCGACGCCTGGGGTCGAATGACGCACCGACGCGATCTTCTGGTCGACCTTACGGCCGGGAAGCTCGCCACCCTCGCCGGGCTTCGCGCCCTGCGCCATCTTGATTTGGATCTCGTCGGCGTTGGTGAGGTAGTTGATGGTCACACCAAAACGCCCCGAGGCGACTTGCTTGATCGCTGAACGCATCGGGTTCATCGCGCCGTTCGCAAGGGGTAGGTATCGCTCGGGGTCCTCACCGCCCTCGCCGGTGTTCGACTTGCCACCGAGCGCGTTCATCGCAATGGCTAGCGTCGAGTGCGCCTCCATGGAAATGGAGCCGAAGCTCATCGCGCCAGTCGCAAACCGCTTCACAATCTCGCTTGCGGGCTCTACCTCGCTGACCGGAATGCTTGGGCCCTTCTTGAACCTCATCAGGCCACGTAGCGTGCAGCGATCCCGAGCGCTGTTGTTCGCGTGCTCCGCGAAGCGCCTATACGCATCGCTGCTGTTCGCACGCGCCGCCACCTGCAGGTTGGCGATCGTCTCCGGGTTCCACATGTGCCGCTCGCCATTGGCACGCCAATGGAACTGCCCGTCGTTCGGGAGGATCGGAAGCCGAGGCTCGTTTTCGTCTGGGTAACCGAGCGCGTGCCGTTCGACGAGCTCCTGCGCGATGACGTTGAAGCCGATGCCCTGAATGCGACTCGCCGTGCCGGCGAAGCAGAAGTCGATGACGGAGCTGTTGAGCCCCACCGCCTCGAAGATCTGCGCGCCCTTGTACGACTGCAGCGTCGAAATCCCCATCTTGGCGAACACCTTGAGCATCCCCTTGGCAACCGCCTTGCGGTAGCCAGCGACGATGCTGTCGTCGTCTGGGAATGTCACGGCATCGAGCGTGCCGAGGCGGCGCTCCTGCCAAAGCGCCTCGAACGCCAGATAGGGGTTGATCGCGTCCGCACCATAGCCAACGAGACAACAGTGATGATGCACCTCGCGTGCCTCGCCTGTTGCGACGACGATTCCGACCCGGGTGCGCTTCTCGGTCGCAACCAGGTGGTGATGGGCCGCGCCGGTTGCCAAGAGCGCACTCACCGGGATGCGGTCTTTGCCCGCAGCACGGTCGCTCAACAGGATGAGGCTGTACCCCTCGTCGACTGCCTGCTCCGCCTCTTGGCGGATGCGCTGGAGCGCAGGCTCGAGGCCCTCGGCGCCCTCGCTTCGTGGCCAAGTGATGTCGATGAGCTTGTTTCGCCAGCCGCGCTCGTCGATTGTCTTGAGCGACCTGACCTCTGCATTGGTCAAAATGGGGTGCGGGATACGAAGCCGATGGGCGTGCTCTGCGGTCGTCGTGAGCAGGTTCTTCTCTGGGCCGATGTAGCACTCGACTCCCATGATCACTTCCTCGCGGATCGAGTCGATCGGGGGATTTGTGACCTGTGCGAAGAGTTGCTTGAAGTAGTCGTACGTGAGCCGCGGCTGGTCGCTTAGAACCGCCAGCGCCGAGTCGTTGCCCATAGAGCCGACCGGATCGCGCTTCTGCTCGATCATCGGCCGCAACATGAACTGCATCGTCTCGGTGGTGTACCCAAACGACTGCATGCGAGGCAGGAGCGTGTCGGGATCGAACCCGCGCGCATCACCGTCCACATGAAGGTCCGCGAGCTTCAGTCGTTGCACGTTCAGCCACTCGCCGTAGGGACGGCGCGACGCGATGTCGTTCTTGAGCTCAACGTCGGGAATCATGCGCCCCTGCTCGAAGTCGATCAGGAACATGCGACCGGGCTTCAGCCGGCCTTTGTGCTTCACGGTCTCCGGCGGCACCGGGAGCACACCGACCTCCGACGCCATGATCACGCGGTCGTCGTGCGTGAGGTAGTAGCGGCTCGGGCGAAGCCCATTACGATCGAGCACGGCGCCGATGACCGTACCGTCGGTGAAGGCAATCGAGGCGGGGCCATCCCAGGGCTCCATGAGGCAGGAGTGAAACTCGTAGAAGTCGCGTTTCACCGGCGGCATGTGTTCGTGCCGTTGCCAGGCCTCGGGGATCATCATCATCGCGGCCTCGGGCATGCTGCGCCCGTTCATGTGCAGAAACTCTAGGACGTTATCGAGCGTGCCCGAATCCGACAGGCCTGGCTCCGCGACTGGGAAAAGCTTGCGCAGATCGTCGCCGAAGAGCTCGCTCTCGACGACGCCCTGGCGCGAATGCATCGCGTTCTTGTTGCCACGAAGGGTGTTGATCTCGCCGTTGTGGCTGAGGCAGCGAAGCGGCTGCGCGCGCTCCCAGGTAGGGAACGTGTTGGTCGCGAACCGCGAGTGCACCATCGCGAGATGGGTCTCGTAGTCGGGGTCGGTGAGGTCTCCGTAGAACGGAAGTACCTGCTCGCATGCGAGCATGCCCTTGTAGATGATCGTCCTGCTCGACAGCGAGCACGCGTAGAGCATCGAGCGTTGCTCCAGGCTCTTGTCGACCCGGAGAGGGCTCGCGGCGCTCTTGCGGATGGCGTAGAGCTGGCGTTCAAAAGCGTCTTGGTCGAGCCCGTCGGCCGCGCCGATGAAGAGCTGCTCGATGTGCGGCATGCTCTCGACCGCCGTTGGGCCAAGGTTGGCGCCATCCGGATCGGTTGGCACGACACGCCAGCCGAGGAACTGCTGCCCCTGGGTCTCGATCGCTTTCAAAAAAGCAGCCTTGCAGTACGCGCGCTCGTCGTCGTCAGTCGGTAGGAAGATGTTGCCGACGCCGTACCTACCCGGCTCGGGAAGGTCGATGCCGAGCTCCTCTTTGGCCGCACGACGCAAGAGCTTGTCTGGGACAGCGGTGAGCATCCCCGCGCCGTCGCCCGTGTTCGTCTCAGATCCGCGGGCGCCGCGGTGGTCCATGTTGCACAGGATGCGATTGGCATCCTTGACGATTTGGTGGGACGCCACGCCCTTGATCTGAGCAACGAAGCCTACGCCGCACGCGTCCTTCTCGTTCGCCGGGTCGTAGAGACCGTGTTTTTCAGGGAGTCCGTACTTCATGTTCACGTGGTCTTGTGGGGGTGGGGATTAACCCTTTGGAA
>CALJYC010000293.1 GCA_937984275.1 uncultured bacterium
GTGGGTCGGGCACGGGGAGTGCGTGCCCTACGCCCGATACGGGGAGTCGATCGACTCGGTGCGCACCGAGATCGAGGCGGTTTGTCGAACTCTGCAGAGTGCCGGCGGCCGTGAAGAAGTGCTGGCTATGCCGGCAGGTGCGGCGCGAAACGCAATCGATTGCGCGCTCTGGGACCTGGAGGCCAAGCGTGCGGGCAAGCCGGTCTGGGAGCTGGTGGGCCTGGGCTGTCCGCCCGCGGAGGTGCGCACCATGCGCACTGTGAGCGTCGACACGGCCGAGAGGATGAAGGCAGCAGCAGCCGAGCTCGCGAATGCACGGGTGATCAAGGTCAAGGTGGACGGGGGCGCGGACCTAGATCGTATCGAAGCGGTGCACGAAGCAACACCCAAAGCCAAGCTGGTGATCGATGCCAACGAGGCGTGGTCTCCCGAGCAACTCGCGCGATGGCTGCCGCTGCTGCGGAAGCTCGGCGTTGCCGTGATCGAGCAACCACTGCCAGCGGGTGATGACGCAGCCCTCCATGGACTGGAACGGGCGGTACCGATCTGCGCCGATGAGTCGTTTCACGATCGGACGTCCTTTGCGAAAATCGAAGGACGGTACGACATGGTCAACATCAAGCTCGACAAGGCCGGGGGCCTCAGCGAAGCGCTCTACTGCATCGGGGAAGCTCGCCGCTTGGGCCTGCCGGTGATGGTGGGATGCATGGTCAGCACCTCACTCGCCATCGAGCCAGCCTTGTTGCTTACCTCGGACGCGGAATACGTCGACTTGGACGGGCCTTTGCTCTTGGAAACCGATCGCGAGGGCGCGCTTCATGACCGGAAAGCCGGTCTGCTGCGCCCATCGTCATCGATCTGGGGGGCCGCTTAAGAACGAGATCGCTCTTCGAATCACCGCGGGATGGTTCATCACAAACGTGTGGATAGCGGGCACGATGTGGTGCTCGCTCGAGCCCTGCAGGCGTGTCTCGTCGACAGTCACCAACCCGTCGCCGGGCACGCCTGCGGCGTCTCCCGCGAAGATGGCCACCGGAACGTCCGGCACCGGAAGCGTGTTGGCGAACCCCTCGGCGATTTGAGCGTACGACGGACCCAGGATGCCGCGCATGACACCGCCCTGGTCGAGCGAGGCTGCGAGCGACGCGCCTTGGTTCGGCGGAGCCACCATGACGATTCGCTCGAAGGCCGAACGCCAGGGCGCATCATAGCTGACGAGCTGTCTGATGATGAGGCCGCCCAAGCTATGGGAGACGAACGAAAGCTTCGTCGGTGTGGGCACGTGGTCGAGCAACTCGGCAACGGTCGCCGCATGTTCCTGAATGGGCCTTCGCGTGCTCGGGTAATCGAGACGCGCGGTCGTGAACCCGCGTTGCGCGAGAGCCCTGTCCAAGCGCGCGAGGGAACGGCGGGTTCGGCCGAGGCCATGCAACAACACGACGAGGTGATCCACGGGAGCTAACGCGGGGCAAGCTTTGTCGAGAGCTCGCTCACACCGCGGGAGAGAGCCCCGACACACGATTCGTCCTGCGGGATTGAGCAGCCGGTTCGCTTGGCCGTCCCAACGGCACTGCACACGCCAACCGTCGCGCCATCGTGTATCGGCCCACAACTGCGTGCCGGGCGGCTCGATCATCCTCCGAGATCTTCTTTGAGCGCGTCCTGGATCTTGTCGTCGCTCGGGTAGATCTCTTCGACGTGCTCCGAGTCGACCAGCGTCGCGGTGATCTTCCTGAGCATGTGCTTGACCGACCGCGCATCGGAGCCGGCCGTGACCAGCTCAATCAGCAAGGCTTCCTTGCGGTCCGGGTCGAGCTCCAGATCGCCGTTCTCGACCATCCGATCGAGCGAAACCGACAGGGCCGACAAGAGCTTGCGTGTAAACGGGGTGTGCTGAAACGGGGGGGGCTCGTCAACGTAGGGATCTTCCTCGTCGGGCGCGGGAACGCTGGCCGCGGTGCGCCAACCATCGTGCCGCTCCATCCAGCCAAGCGCCATCGCGGCGAGCTTCGGGTCTTCGCCCGCCGCGGTGTCCTCGATGATTCTGGGTACGTCGCCGGCATGTATGGCCTGTTCGAAGTCGATCAGATGCTCGACCAACGAGCGGTGAACGGCGTCCATGTCGGAAACCCCAATCTCCTCTGGCAAATCGAGCGCGCGTGTCGCGAGGAACCTGCGGGTGAGCCAAAGCGACAAGCGCCGCTGCCACCCGTCTTCCCGGTCTACCGCCGGGCTGCCACCATCCGATTCGACGAGGGGCCACTGGCCTCGGGAGATTGCATCCCACGCCTCGAACAGCGGCGTGTCGAGAAGCTCCTCGACGATGTAGAGGGCCGACGTCGGTCCCTTCTCCCATTCATCGTCGAGCAACGCGGACGCGTCGCTTTGGATCTCTTGAAGTTCGGTGTCGTCGTGCTCGCCCTTTGCATGTCGCACTTGCGCGGTCATCCAGCGGAGTACGCCGGTGAGGTCTGCGAACTCCAGGTCTCCGCGCATGCCATCCTTGATGGTGTACACGCGATGGTGGCCTTCTGGATCCGCGATCGTGTCCGCAAGAAAGATGAGACCTTCGAGGCTCGGAACGACGAAGGGCTCGACCTCGCCGACCTGAAGCGCCCAGTGCAATCGCCACGGACGACTGTCATCGCCAACCGCGATTCCTGGGTACGAAGAGTCGAGCAAGTCCAGCAACCTGAACCCGTGCTCCGCACTCGAGGTGACGTGCAGGAGATCGACGAAAGCGTCAATTCGTGACTCGCCGAGCTCGGGCGGCTCGCCGGGTTGACCGAGGGCGTCCCAGTAAGCCTGGATCCCCTTTAGAAAGGCCTGTTCGGGCATAGGGGCCGGAAACTAGCCCAATTTCGAGAAGGTGACAGCCCGGCGTCCACTTGAAACACGTTCTATTTCTGCCTAGACCCAGGCGACTTCATCCGAAGGAGCTTCGGGAGCTGGTTTTTTGGGGAAGCAGCCGATGACAATCGATCAAGAAGCATTCAAACAGGCCCTGCGAGGTTGGGCGAGCGGAGTGACGGTCGTGACCGCGCGCAGCGGCGACAAGACACACGGCATGACGGTATCTGCGTTTTCCAGCGTGTCAGCCGACCCTCCCCTCGTCCTCGTGTGCGCGAATCAATCGTCAACCACCCACGGCCTCATCGAAGAAGGCGGCGTCTTCGTCGTGAATATCTTGGCATCCCATCAGCAAGACGTGTCGAACGTCTTTGCTTCGTCGAAGTATGAAGACTCGCGCTTGGAGCGAGTGGACTGGACCGAAGGAGAGACGGGCGCGCCACTGATCGACGAAGCGCTAGCATCCCTGGAATGCAAGGTCGCGAGCGCACACCGGGAGGGAAGCCACACGATCTACGTCGGGCATGTTCAGGCGGTTCATACGACGGATGCCGAGCCCCTTCTCTACTACAAGGGCGGCTACCGCTCGTTGCACTGCGACGACTAACCCTCGAGGAACTGCCGCCAGAGGGTCTCCATCGTCGTCTCCTGCATCCCGTGCTTGGTGGCATTGTACGGCGTGAAGTTCATCAGGCGGACGTACGCAACTCGCGCGTCTGGTCCGACACCATCGATGTCCAACACGTTGAGGCAGCCGGGGTCTTGCTCGATCCGACGGTAGATCTCGGGCCCTGTACCGAGCGCCTGCGCGAGGATCGTCCGGTTGACCACGCCGTGGCCGGCGACGAACGCATGCTTCCAGTCGTCACGAGCGAGCAGTCCATGCCACGCAATGGCCACTCGGTCCCAGAGCTCGGCATAGGACTCGCCCGTCAGGAATCGCGCCCCGGGCCGCTCGGCATCGTCGAAGGCCCGCGTGAACAAGGCCTCCAGGTCGTCCGCGCTCTCAACGTCCTCGAAAGTGCCTGTTTTCGCTTCGCTCAGGCCTTCGACGACGGCTATCTCGAGGTCGCGCGCGCCGATCGCGATGCGCGCGGTCTGATGGGTTCGGCGAAGGCCGGTGCACACGGCCAAGTCGATGGGCGCCTCGGTCAGAAGCTCCCCCAACGCCTCCGCCTGGGCAATACCCGTCTCGTTGAGAGCGGGGTTGTGGTCACCGGGCTCCTGGCCCGGCTCGAAGTAGGACACGGCTCCGTGCCTCGCCAAGTACAGCCTTCGTCGATTCTTCACGGCCGCCCAGCATAGCAGCGGGTGCCCCATCGCGCCCTAGCTGCTAGCTTGCGCGGCATGTGTCATTTGAAGTGGGCTCTCATCATCCTCGCCGCAATCGCGGTCGCAGGTTGTACGAAGAAAGAAACTCCAGCTCCGGCCGCTGAAGAAACCGCTGCCGTCGAGGAGGAGAAACCGGCGATCCCGGCGGTCGAGCCGATCAAACCACTCCCCAACTCCGTCAACGTCGACATGGACAAAGTGTTGCTCGGTCGGAGCCTGTTCCACGACACGGCACTGTCCGGCGACGGGACGATCTCGTGCGCCACGTGTCACATGCTGGATCACGGCGGCGCGGAACCGCGCAAGACGTCGACGGGCATCCGGGGCCAGGTGGGCCCGATCAACTCGCCCCCGGTGTTGAACGCCGGATACAACTTCGTTCAGTTTTGGGACGGGCGTGCGAAGGACCTGCAGGAGCAGGCTGCTGGTCCGGTTGAAAACCCGATCGAGATGGGCGCCAAGTGGGGCAATGTGGTCGAGCGTCTGAAGAAGAACGCGGAGTACGTTGCCACGTTTGCGAAGCTCTACGACGACGGCATCACCAAAGACAACGCGACCGACGCGATCGCTGAATACGAGAAGTCGCTGATCACGCCCTCTCGCTTCGACAAGTTCCTTCTCGGCGACGAGAGCGCGATCACCGACGCAGAGAAGAAGGGGTACGCGACGTTTAAGGAAGCCGGCTGCACGGCCTGTCACACCGGAATCATCGCCGGTGGCACGATGTTCCAGAAGATGGGTCTCGTTAAGGATTACTTCAAAGACCGCGGCACAACGATCACGGACGCCGACCTAGGACGCTTCAACGTCACGAAGAACCCCGCCGACAAGCACTTCTTCAAGGTCCCGACCCTCCGCAACGTCGAGCTAACCTCGCCGTATCTACACGACGGCTCGCGGGCGACGCTCGAGGAGACGGTGCAGGTCATGGGCAAGTACCAGCTAGGCAAGGACCTGACCGACGCCCAAATCAACAGCATCGTGACGTTCCTGAAGAGCCTCACCGGCGAGCTTCCCGCACACGCGAAGCCACCGACCCAGAACTAGGGACGGGCTAGGGCCCGAAGAAGATCGGGTTGGTGACACCGAAGGGAAGCCGACCCGGGTGCACTGGGTCGAGGGTTTGTGTCTGTTCATCGCGACTCCGCTTCGTCGGGTCGAAGGCGCCTCGCGCGTGGAAAACTACCCAGTCGGCGCCTGCAGATTTGCCAGCGTCAAATGGAGGTCAGCTGACCCCTGAACTCACGTGCTTGGAGCATACCAGGTTGAGCGGCAGCTATGTACGCCCGGAGGGCGACTCAGTTCACGACCTGAAGACGGACGGTCTCCGGATCGGGTTCGGCGCGCGGGGCGGGCGCCGGAATGTACTCGTGGTCGCTGGGCATCTGGGCCTCGGCGCTCTCGTCGGACTTGGGCACGGCGCGCCGCATGAGCATCCGCCACGCCTCTTTCGGAGCGGGGACCTTTTCTTTGAGCTCGACGTAGAGGAGGCGACCAAGCGACGGCAGGTAGGGAGCCATCTTGTCGAAGGTTTGCTTCGCCTGCGGAACGTCCTTGGTGAGGAAGCCCTTGGTGCGCGTCACGGCGCGCGTCGCGCGCACCTTCGCACGCCCCAACGGGCCCTTGCCGACGAGCGGCCCGATCTCGTGGATGATGTCGGCGCTCGTGCCCGCCATGACGTGCGGCGCTTTGTAGAATGTCTTCGCGTAGCGAGAGCCCTTCAAGAACTCGCGCGCCTGCTCGTCGGTAATGCCGTACTGGTCGAGCGCGGCCTGGTGTTCTTGGCGAGCACGCTCGCGCGCCTTGAACATGTACATCTGCACACGTGAGTAGAAGTTCACTGCCCCGTCGCCGCTCGTTTCGACCGGACAGTAGATCGCGTCCGGATGAAGCTCGGTGATGACGGTTTGAATGCCGTCGGAGACGCCGGAGCTCGGCATGCAGCCGAACGGCTTCACGCTCAGCGTCATGTTCGCCTTCTGCTTGGCCACGTTGAGGACGAGCTTGGCGACCTCCATGTGACCTTCGCCGCCGCGAAGCTCGTTGTTGTAGAAGCTGTGCCCGACCTTGGCGATTTCGTCCATGTCGGGGAGCTTGTTCCCCTTGAGGCCGGCGACCGCGCTGAATGTGGCAAACGTGGCGCGCAACGCGAGCTCGCCGAGCCAGACGCCCGCCATCTTGTAGCCGACGTCGGAGCCCTCGAGCCCGTAGTACGACTCATCGGTTCCGCGCAGCGTCATGCGCCGCTCGGTGTCATGCCTCATCTCCCACAAGGTGTAGAGGAGCCAGTTGACCAGAGTCTGGATGTCGTTCTCTCCGCCTTCAGACTCGACGAATCGTTGAAGGTGGTAGTTTCCGTCGCCCTCGGTCGTCATCGCCCAGAACTCGCCAATGATCGCGACCTTGGGCTTTGCGCGGAGCCGATCGACCTCGACCGCTTCCAGGAATTTTCGGCCGCGCCAGAGTGCGCGTAGCACGCTGTTGTTCTGCTGAAGCGCCTCGTGCACCTCGCGCTTCACCTCGGCGATCGCGCGATCGGTCGCGCCCTCTTCGACCTCGTAGGGGCGTATTCGATAGCTGAGCACGTTGAGCACGTCGCCGGCGAACAAGCCGCGGGCAAGCGCCATGAAGAACGTGGGGTTGAGGACCAGCCCGATCTCTTCGCCGGTGGCCTGCTTGAAGCCGGATTGTTGCTGGAAGAGAACGACGCGGAAACCATCAAAACCAGCATCGCGCAGAGCCTTGCGGTACTCGGTAACGTACATGCCGAACCTGCAGGGCCCGCAGGCACCGGCGGTTAGAAAGACGTAGTTGTCGATGATCTCTTGCGCCGTGAGCCCCTCTTCATCGCGCAAGCGGGAGAGCTCTTTCACGAGGTTACCAACGGTGAAGTACGTGGGATTGCATTGCGCCTTGTTGCCGAATTCTTTGCCGTGACGGAGCGACTCGACATCCGCACACTCCATCGCGCGCGTGTTGTAGCCGATGCCCTTGAGTGCCGAGGCGACGAACTCGTCATGGGCCATCGTTAGGCCACCATTGAGAATCGTCGTGGTTGGACGCTCCCTGGCCGAGAAGAACGGATCGATCATCGAGTCCGTCCATTGCTCCCGGTTGTCGTCGAGCCCTAAACGAGCCCGCTCTTCGGCCTCGAATGCGGCGAGCTCTTTGTCGATGTCGATTTCAAAACCATCAGCCATGTGTAGCCCCTTCACACCCGGACGACTCTGCCGTCCTTGGTCTTTCTTCCGAGACGAATCAAACTTTCCGATACCGCATCCGGCAAAGCCGCGTCCTCCTCGGACCTCGCCGCTTCGACGCGATATTGGTTTACTTTGTCTGCAAGCTCGTGAATCTGGCGCTCGAGCCCTAGGTCCGCTCGGCGATGCGACGCGAGCTGCTCTTGCTTCATGCGCAGGAGCTCCAACCGCTTCTCGTCGATGCGTCGCTGGAGCTCGGCTTTGCGCGCGCCAACGTCTTCTAGATGCTCCTCGCGAAGCCTGAGCGAGTGGGCGTAGGTCTTGACGCGAATCTTGATCGAGCCACCGGGCTTGTTTGCGTCGATGTCGTGCAACGACGAAGCGGGCACGCCGCTCTTGGCGACGATGCTGTCGATGATGCCGTACGTCGGCGAGTCGTGGCCGCACTTGAAGCTGCTCAGGTCGAGAATGGCCACGTTGGGATGGCGTGAGGCAAACTTGGCGGCCCACACCTTCTGTGCGGAGTTCGCGGAGTAGTTCTCCGGCCAGACGTCGTTGACGCTCAACACGTCCTCGTCCTCGCCGTAGAAGCGCTGAAGCCACTCGCGGTCCTTTGGAATCGAGCGGATGCTCAGGATCGGGTAGCCGAGAACCTGAAACTCGTCCGGAATGCCGTGGTGAAGGCCCGGGTCGTTGTGGTACGGCCGCCCCAGCACGAGGATGGCGACCTTGTCGTCGTACTCGACTTGCTCGAGGATCGCCTTGCCCTTGTCTTGAACGTCTTGGTCGAAACGATCGAGCGCGGAGAGAGCCTCCTCGACAGCGAAGTCGCTCTCGTCCTCGGTCATCCCGAGCACGTTTTGGAACGCCTCGAACATGTCGCGCTTGAGAAGGGTCGGCTCGGCAAAGCTAAAGGCAGGGGCCAGGTACTCGATGCCGCGGCTGCCGAAGTAGTCCTGCTCCTTGGTAAACGCGGCCTTCATGACATCAGGTGTTCCGGCGACGATCGGGCAGCTCGCATAGTCGACGGCGTCGGTCACGAACGACGGGACGTGTGTGAGGATGGGAAAGAAGATGGCGTCGAACGGTGTCTTTTCGTGCTTGTGAAAG
>CALJYC010000294.1 GCA_937984275.1 uncultured bacterium
CCAGACGTCGATTGCGCGATTCTTGCGCACCGAGGGCTCGAGGGGCTTCAGAAAGTCAAAGACGTTTTCAGTGGATCCGTGATCGGCTCGAGGGTTCGCGGGAAAGTCTGGCGCGTGCGACGCTCGAACATCCCGGCAACAAACGAAGAACGGATTCGCTGGCTCTACGAGCAATGGTCGCTGGTAGACGCATTTGTGAAGGACGCAGAGGCAGGATGATGCACCCACAGAAGAAACAATGGCTTGCAATCAACGTGCTGGGCGGCATCGCTGTTCTTGGCAGCTACGCGCACGGCCTGATCACGCACCCGGAGACGCGAGATCTGCTTTGGGGCAACATGCCGGAGCCGTTGCAGGACGTGTACGGTGTGACGATGTGGCTCGCGACCGCCGGCTACCTCGTGTTCATGTATTACGTCCTGTTTCGAGTCGACGCCGCTAAGGCACGGGTGGGGCAGCGGTTTGGGTTCGGTGTGATCAACGCCTGTTGCGCAGCGGTGGTCATTGCCTCCGCCTTGTGGATGCCTCTGACCTTCGCGTATCTCGATGATTCTTCGAGAGCGCTTTGGTTTCTGATCCGGGCAGATCTGATCGTGGTAGGAATCGGCGCGGTCGGTTTGATCGTGACCCTCTTCAATCTCAGTCCCCGCCCCAGCGGACGGGCTGGCGTGGTCACCACCGTGGCGCTCCTACTCTTTGCACTGCAGACCGCGTTCCTCGATCCGTTCGTGTGGCCCGCGTTCTTCGTGAATTGAGCGTAGAGCGGTTCGCGGCACGCCAAATAAATGAGGCCGCTCCCCGGAAGGAGCGGCCCCTGCGCTAAGCGCTATGTGTTTGGGAAGAGGATAAGGGTTACGGGGTCGTCTGAATGGTGCGGATCGGCTGAGGGTCTTCAGCATCCGGGATGATGGCCCAGAGCTCGGGGTTGAGCGCGTTCATGTCTTCCGAGGTATCGGTCGTATCCTCGTCGACCGCGATGAGGATGCTCACGACGTTCCGCGTCACGGGCACACCCACCGGACCAAAGTCTGCGCAGTCGTTCATATCGTCGGGCGTGAGGTCGAAGCCGATCTGGTAGGTGCCTTCCGCCAAGTCGAGGCCGTCGGCCGGAGCGGTCGTCCCGAACACAAAGCCCGGAATGAGCGTAGAACAATCGGGTTCCTCGCCAAGCGAGATGTCGACGGGGTCGAGTGCCGAGTCGTTCGCGCCGTGGCCGACGAACACACGACCTTCGCCAGACGCAAGGCCCTCGGTGTTGTTCGCGAACACGAAGACGTTGACGGGAAGCTCGCCGTTGGTGCGGTAGGCAACGACGACCAGGTCGTCTCCGTCTGCAAGCGCGACGTCGTCGAGTTGAAGGAGCGGTGCGTCATCGCCTGGCAAACCGATGCCGATATCGTAGGTGCCGGCCGGGAATGGGATCTTGCCTGTGCTCTGCGAATATTCGAGCGTGCCGAGCGCGGTCTGCTCCTCGCCGTTGACGAAGAGCGCAACGGCGGTGCTCTCTGCCGAGGGTACTTCGGGCGCGAGATGAACTGCGGTCACGTTGGCCGTGCCCATCGGCATACCACCAGTGCCGCCGGTTCCGCCCGAGCCACTGTCGTCTCCGCAACCGACCACCCCGAATGCCAGCGCCGCTACGAAACCTAACCAGAAATTCTTACGATTCATTATATTCTCCTCAGACCTGTCTAAGTCATGTCTAGGTCTTGTCGAGATCTCTAGCATCGCGGAATCAGGCGTCAAGCTCCCGGCGCTTCTTTTTTTCTTGCTTCAAGCTTGATCGCAAAAATCACTGGGTATAGACAACCCTTAGACAACTTCTGCACGGGCCCAGCGCCGCGTGTGACCCAAAAGGATTAACATGGCGGGCGAGGCGAAATATCGGGTAGGCATGGTCTCCAAGATGACTGGGCTCTCGACCCACACGCTCCGCATGTGGGAGAAGCGTTACGCTGCCGTCCTCCCGAAACGGACCGAAGCCGGCGGTCGCCTCTACACCGACACCGATGTCGAGCGCCTTCGCCTGTTGCACAAGCTCGTTCAGAGCGGCCATTCGATCGGCGGCATCGCGAACCTGCCCGACGGTGACCTTCGTGGCATGACCGCTGCCGCGCCGGCAACGTCGATCCAAAGGGTGTCGCAACACCTTCCCGAGCTCCGCGAGCGAGTTATGGCAGCCATCGAACGCCTCCGGATCCAAGAGGCGGAGCAGATGCTGACCAGCGCCGCGCTGAGCACCGAGCCCTGCGAGTTCTTGAAATCCGTCGTGGCACCGATCCTAGTCGAGGTCGGTGAGCGTTGGGAGCGAGGCGAGCTTCGCATCGCGCACGAACACGCCAGCTCCGCGCTCATGCGCGGTCTGCTCTTCTCTCTGATGCGTCTCTACCCCGCCAACGATGCGCAGCGCCGGGTCGTGGTCGGAACACCTGCCAAAGAGGATCACGAGCTGGGTGCGATGATGGTTGGCATGCTCGCCGCCATGCACGGCTGGAGTGTGTTCTACTTGGGCCCCGACCTCCCCGCGGAAGAAATCGCCTACGCGGTCAACGAGACTGATGCGGATCTTCTCATGCTCTCCGTCACCAACCTGACGCCCAAAGAGTCTCAACGCGAGAT
>CALJYC010000295.1 GCA_937984275.1 uncultured bacterium
ACTCGATTGGCCCCAGCGACGGCGTTACGCCTGCAGCAGCGATTGCTGCTGGGATTTCATCCACAGAAGACACGATTCGGACTGTGGAACGCAAGCTCTCGACGAGCACACTCACCTCCGCATCTCTGGCTTGTGCATCGAATAGGCCAGCGGCGCGTGCGGGGAAGTCCCCGATCCAGACCACGGGAATGCCGGCAACGGCTGCACGCTCGATCGCCCGAAGCATCGCTGGCTCCGCGGCGCTCATACCCTCGATCAACAGGGCTCGATAGGAGGCCTGACCCACCTGCAATGCCGCCCCCGGGCTCGTCGACGCAGTGAGCGCGGACCTGCTGATGCGGTCGTAAGCAAAGCCCGCGCGCCTCAAAGCGATGCTGGTCTCCGATTCGGGGTCCCCGGGTTCAACCCCGAAGTTTGGCGAGTTGTCCGCGTGCCATTGCGGGTAGAGCCAAGCCACTTCCGCGACCGAGGAGCCGCGGCTCAGCGTGTAGCTCAGCCTGGACGCCTCGCGGTTCAACGCGGGCAGGGCCTGCCAAATGCTGGCAGCCGGATGAATGTCGAACGTGATGTCGAGCGGGCCGGTCGAAAAGGCGCTGTCATCGCGCGGATGGAACGGGTACCAACGTTGCCCGTCTTGGTGCAAGTAGGTGTATGCGTTGCCATGATGCACGAGCCGATTGATTCCAGCGCTGTACGCCCGACCCATCAGGATGCGCGCTTCATCTTCGGTTAGATGCAGGGCTCCGGTGATCGGGAAAGTTTCACTGCTGACGTGGCGCTTTCCCCCTACGTGAGCTGCCGAAGCGGAGAGTGTGAGGAAGTCATAGGACCCTGCGCCGTAAAGACCTTCCGACTCGGGGACGTCGGCCATGCCATATGCGTCGAGCACATCGGCGTATCCTCCGTGGGATTGCAAGCGGAGTTGAATATCTCTCTCTTGCAGCCACGCGTACAACGGCGCGATGAATCCCTCGGCAAACCGAGTGCCGCGGAACGCTTCGTAGTCCTCGCGCGCGCGAAGGCCGCGTTCATCGTTGGCTTGATATCGTGGGGCGCCTTTGCCGCGAATGATACTCAGGTACTCGGATTCTCCTCCCTGCAAGAACAGGAATGGGAGCATGGGCTCGATGTCGTATCCGATGTTCGACCCGAACTCTGAGCCGAGCGTGGTCGTCCACGGCAGCTCGCCCACCAACTCGAAGCTATCGACGAAAACGGCTCGTGGAGGGCAGTCGGTAACCGCTTCGATCCATGCGCGAAATTCCTGCTGGAGGAAGGCCTGAACACCCCTGCTGTCGAGGTGGTCGAGCACGCGTGCCGCTTCGAGCGCCCCCGGATACGCGTTACCGGCGGGGAAGTGCTGCGTTCGGTTTTCGTAGATCGCAAAGACCCGATGGGTTCCCGAGGGGACTTCCCAGCTTAGCGTTCCACTCTCCACCTGGGACGTCAGAACGATGATGTCCCCTAACGTGGCGGGCGAGCTTTGCGGCTCTTCGATGACCTCGGCGGCAAGTACGGACACCACCGTGAGCTCCTCGTCGAAGCCGTCGATCGCCGGCAGGATTGCGTTCGTAGCCTCAATCCACGTCGGTGGTACCGCTTGTGGTAGGGGACCGCTGTAGCTCGAGGGGCCTGTGAGCGTGAGCTCTGCCGCGATGAGCTGTCGCGCGCCGTCCTCATCGATTCCCAGACCTCCAGTCGACCAGCCGCTTCCGAACGTGAGATCCCACTCGAGCCCGAGCTCGTGTGCTGCGCATGCGGCCGTGTGGAGCCGCTCGAGAAACGCGGCGTCGCCTACGGTGCGGATCCGAGTGTCCTCCTGCACGTCCGCTTTCGTGACGCCCGACATGAAGGGTTGGATCTCGACCGCGCCGTACCCGAGCTCGGCAAACGTGCCAAGTTGCTCGAGGAGCGTCGCGTCATCCACCGCCCCGCCCGGCCACCACCAACGGGTTTGCGGACCAAACTCCGCCGGAGGATTGGCAAACAGCTCGAGAGAAAACGTGTCGTCACCCATGACGACTTGGTCCTCGGAGCTACCGCATCCCAAGGAAACAACGAACAGGCTTACGACGAGGGCAGCTCTACGCATTTCGGACTCTTAGCATGGTATCGTTACGGTGGGATCCTGCTTGTTGGCGCATTGAAGCAGCCGTGGCGGCTGTTGCCGATGCTGCGTTGGTAACGGCCGCGACCCGGTCTAGACTAGGCTCGCCGTATGACCGACGACACGCACGAGCGGATCTATCGCAAGGACTACAGGCCGTCTGACTTCTTGGTCGATGCCATCGATCTCTGCTTCGACCTCGACCCGGCCGAGACGGTCGTGAGGGCCAAGATACAGCTTCGCCGGAACCCCGATCTGCCGAGGCGCAACGGGCCTTTGGTGCTGCACGGCGACGACCTCGAGCTTCGCTCGGTACGTCTCGATGGCTCGGCGCTTGATTCCAATCGGTTCGAGGCCGACTCGCAGAGTTTGCGTGTGCCGGATGTCCCCGAACGCTTCGAGCTCGACACCGAGGTGCGAATCCGTCCGGACGAGAACACGAAGCTGATGGGCCTCTACACGTCCAGTGGTGCTTTTTGCACGCAATGCGAGGCGGAGGGTTTTCGGCGGATCACGTACTACCTGGACCGGCCGGACGTGATGGCGCGATTCACCACACGCATCGAAGCAGACCGCACGAAGTACCCCATCCTGCTGTCGAATGGGAACCGTGTAGGGGACGGGGAGCTTCCGGGCGGCCGCCACTGGGTTCAATGGGAGGATCCGTTCCGCAAGCCGAGCTATTTGTTCGCCTTGGTTGCGGGGGACCTAGTCTGTCATCGCGGGACGTTCACGACCGCATCGGGCCGTGACGTCGCGCTCGAAATCTGGGTGGAAGCCGACAATGCCGACAAGTGCGAGCACGCCCTCGCGTCACTTCAGGCGGCCATGAAGTGGGATGAGGACACCTACGGCCTCGAGTACGACCTCGACATCTACATGATCGTCGCTGTCAACGACTTCAACATGGGCGCGATGGAGAACAAAGGCCTGAACATCTTCAACTCGAAGTACGTGCTCGCCAAACCATCAACCGCTACCGACGACGACTACGAAGGGATCGAGAGCGTCGTTTCGCACGAGTATTTCCACAACTGGACAGGCAACCGGGTCACCTGTCGCGACTGGTTTCAACTCACGCTCAAGGAGGGCCTCACCGTTTTTCGCGATCAAGAGTTCTCGGCCGACATGACCTCGCGGCCGGTGCAGCGCATCAAGGACGTGACGCGGCTGCGGACCGCGCAGTTTGCCGAGGACGCTGGCCCGCTCGCGCATCCGATTCGGCCGGAGTCGTATATCGAGATGAACAACTTCTACACCGCCACCGTGTATGAGAAGGGCGCAGAGGTCGTCAGGCTCTACCAGACACTCCTCGGGCGGGAAGGGTTTCGAAAGGGACTTCGGCGCTATCTCGAAACACACGACGGGTGCGCGGTCACGTGCGACGATTTTCGTAGGGCGATGGCCGACGCCAATGATGCAGACCTCACTCAGCTCGATCGGTGGTATTTGCAGGCGGGCACTCCTGTCGTTCGCGCCCACGGGGCCTGGGACGAGTCGGCGGGCGTGTATGCGCTCACACTCAGGCAGTCGCAGCGCGCCTTCCCGGGAGAGCCTGCGCCATTGCCACTCCCGATCCCGGTTCGAGTCGGTCTCTTGGGCGCGGACGGCAAGGACATCGCCGGCGCCGCTCGCACCCTCGAGCTCACCGAGGCGGAGCAAACATTCACGTTCGAGGGAGTGCGAGAGCGGCCGGTTGCTTCCATCGCGCGGGGGTTTTCAGCGCCAATCAAGGTAGAGGCCGAACGCAGCCACGAGGAGCTCGCGTTTCTGATGGCGCACGACTCCGATCCCTTCAACCGCTGGGAAGCCAGCCAGGATTTGGCCAAGCATGTCTTGCTCGGGCTCGTAGAGCGAGTCCTCGAAGGCGAGTCCCTCGAGTTCGATGAGGGGCTGGTGCACGCGTTTCAGAAGGTGCTGTCCGATCCGGGCCTCGATGGGTCGATGAAGGCGCTGACACTGACGCTTCCATCCGAGGAACTGCTGGCGCAGGAGCTAGACGTCGTGGATCCGGATGCGGTTCACCGTGCAAGGCGCTTTGCCGTTGCTGAGATCGCCTCCGCGCTTCGCGACGACTTGATGGGCGCGTACGAGCAGCACAAACGCGGCACCGAAGCCATCGACAAGGTGCAAATCGCCCGTCGCCGCATCAAGAACCGGGCGCTCCGCTACCTCGTTGCGCTAGAAGAGCCCGAGACCACCGCGATGGCCGTGGAGCAGCTCCGCACCGCACCAGGAATGACGGACTACGAAGCCGCGTTCATGAGCTTGGTCGATCTCGTTTCGCCCGAAGCCGATAGCGCGATCGACGGGTTCTACCAACGGTGGAGGGAAGACCCGCTCGTGTTGGACAAATGGTTTCGCATGCAGGCGATGTCGAGCACCCCGGCCGCATTCGACCGGGTGGTTGCGCTGTCCAAGCACCCGGACTTCACCCTTGCCAACCCGAATCGCGCTCGCTCCCTGCTGTACGCGTTTGCCGCCGGAAATCCCGTTGCCTTCCATCGGCCGGGCGGCGAGGCGTACCGATTCGTGGCAGACCAGATCCTCGAGCTCGACGCGATCAACCCGCAGGTCGCCGCACGCATCGTCTCCAGCTTCAATCAGTGGAAACGCTATGAGCCCGGCCGAAGCAAGCTGATGAAGGCCGAGCTCGAACGGATTGCGTCGCGGCCCGGGATCTCGAAGGATGTCTCCGAGATCGTCGAACGAGCGTTGGAGAGATAG
>CALJYC010000296.1 GCA_937984275.1 uncultured bacterium
CTCCTCACACCAAACAGTGCCAACTGCCCGACGAAAAGGGGTCAGACCCCTTTTCAAAAGGGTTAAGACTCCGCACGGCACACACGCCTTCGTACGTCGACTTCTACATAGGAGAACGGCTCGCGATGGGCAGCACAGCGATTGGGTCGGCGCCTAGCCGTGTGTCGACATGTGCAGCCGTGGCGACGGGGCTCCCAATTGCGAGCACGCCCGTCGCGTGCCGTTCTCCGATCGTAAGTTGGACTACTCTGGTGGTGGAGGGAGTGTTGTTCCGGGGGTTTTGCCTTCCATGCGGTGGGAGACGAAAGCATCTAACGTCTGGTGCTGCAGGTAGGGGTTTTCTTTGAGCTCGGCGTCTAGGGTCGACACCGTGACGGGGCCGTAGTTGTGGCCTGGGTACATTCGGGTATTTCTCGGGAGTGACTCCGCGAGGCTCTTGAGTGTTTGGAACATGACGGCGGGATCGCCGCCGACGAAGTCGCAGCGTCCGCAACCCTGGACGAAAAGCGTGTCACCGGTCACGACGGCGTCGCTAATGCGATAGGTGGTCGAGCCTGGCGTGTGCCCGGGGGTGTGCACCATCGTGATCTCGAGATGGTCACCGATGCGAACCACGTCGCCGGGACTTTGACGTTGCAGATTTTCGCAGCGGAAACCCGAGAAGTCGATCTCCTCACCGAGCATGTGCACCGGCACGTCCCGCTTCTCGAGCATCGCATCGACCCGGTTGACGTGGTCGAAATGACTGTGGGTGCAGAGAATGTTGCTGATCTCGACGTCCAGGCGCTTGGCTTCTTCGAGAATGAAATCCGCGTCCCATGCCGGGTCGACGACCGCGCACTTCCGAGTCGCCTTGTCGCCCACGAAGTAGATGAAGTTGTCCCAAGGACCCAGCTCGAACTGATGAACGTAGATCCCGGAGTCCGCGGCCATCTCAGAACTCCACGACGCTGCGGATCGACTTGCCCTCGTGCATCAAGTCGAAGGCGGTGTTGATCTCTTCGAGTGGCATCTTGTGGGTGATCAAATCGTCGATGTTGATCTTACCTTCCATGTACCAGTCGACGATCTTTGGCACGTCGGTGCGTCCCTTCGCGCCGCCAAACGCCGTGCCACGCCAAACCCGACCGGTGACGAGCTGAAACGGACGCGTGGCGATCTCCTGGCCAGCTCCCGCGACGCCAATGATTACGCTCTCGCCCCACCCTTTGTGGCAGCATTCGAGCGCTTGGCGCATCACTTCGACGTTGCCGATGCACTCGAAGGTGTAGTCCGCGCCGCCGCCTGTCAGCTCGACGAGGTAGGCCACCAGATCGCCGCCGGCCTCCTTGGGATTTACGAAATGGGTCATCCCGAACTCTTCGGCGAGCGCGCGTCGACCGGGGTTGATGTCGACGCCGATGATCTTGTTGGCGCCCACCATCCGTGCTCCCTGCACCACGTTCAGCCCAATACCGCCGAGTCCAAACACGACGACGTTGGCACCGGCTTCGACTTTCGCCGTGTTGATCACCGCGCCGATGCCCGTCGTCACGCCGCAGCCGATGTAACAAACCTTGTCGAACGGGGCGTCTTCGCGGATCTTCGCTACGGCGATTTCCGGCACCACGGTGTACTGGGCAAACGTGGAGGTGCCCATGTAGTGAAAGAGCGTTTCGTCCCCGAGCGAAAAACGGCTGCTCGCATCCGGCATCAAGCCGCGCCCCTGCGTCGAACGCACCGCCTGGCACAGATTGGTCTTGCCCGACGTGCAGTACTCGCAGTTTCGGCACTCCGGCACATAGAGAGGAATGACGTGGTCGCCCGGCAGCAGGGACTTCACGCCCGACCCGACCTCGACGACGACCCCAGCGCCCTCGTGGCCGAGCACCGACGGAAAGATCCCCTCTGGATCCGCGCCCGACAAGGTGTACGCGTCGGTATGACAAATGCCCGTGGCTCTGATCTCGATGAGCACCTCGCCCGCGCGGGGCCCCTCGAGCTGTACTGTCTCGATGGATAATGGTTTGCCGGCTTCGTGTGCGACTGCGGCGCGAACTTCCATGGAATCCCTCCGTAAAGGGACATGGGTACGCTCGTCACAACTGGATTTCAACAGGAAACGCCGGGATCGCGATTGGCGTTCTTTGTGAGGAGCGCTACGTTGGGAGTGTGTATCGGCTCATTCCAGGCATCGCGGTTCTGCTTGCGTACGCGATCACGCCCGGTGCGGGTGAGATGACCGAAAACGTCGCTCACTTCGTGCTCGACGGACACGGAGCACATGCGGCGCACGGAGCCGAAGAAGCGCCAATCCAAGATTCGCACGGCTGTTCGGGCCCATTTCAGACCTGTCCCTGCCACGGAACCTCCGCGTTCGTCGTCGACAACCGGCCGGTCGAAGTGGCTGCCGCTGTTGTCGAGGTCGAAACGCTCCAATGGTTCGTCGCCAGCCAAGAAGCGGCCGGCGTCATGACCGGTGTCTTCCGCCCGCCGATCGCCTAGCTCTGTCGTTCTAGGGACTGGTGCGCCTCGAGACCGTTGAACGTGATGTTCAGCAGCGTACGAGCGCGCGTGACCGAACCGTCAACACCGACATTGCCCCGAGGAGCAGGGCAAAGGAGAGACCAATGACTTCCGCAGCTTGGCTGCGCGCGAGCACCGCAATTCTCGCGCTTCAATTGGCGTCTGTGGACGCCCTGGCCGATGAGGGCCCAAAGACGACCCCAGTTTCGCTCGGAGCCGTACTCGCTCATGCGGATGAGCATTCTCCGCGAATGCTCGTGGGCCGTGCAGAGATCGAGCGCGGGCAGGCGGCGGTCGACGGCGCATCGGTGGTGCTGCAGCGCAACTTGCGCGCGGGCGCCGCTGCAGGGCCGCGAATTGCCGAGGGTGCGCGCGCCGTCGATTTCCAGGTCTGGTTGGCTCAGCCCATCGAGATCGCCGGCGAGCGGAAGCAGCGCCGCCAAGCAGCCGCGAAGTTCCAAGAGCTGACGGGAAAGGAGCTTCAGGAAACTCGATGGCTGGTGCACCGCGAAGTTCACGCGGCCTTTCACACGGCACTCGTCGCGCGAGAGCGCTGGCACGTCGTCCGAAAGCTCTTGGTCTCGACCGAAGAACTGCTGTCCGTTGCGGAGCGTCGGCTTCGAGCCGGCGACATCTCACCGCTAGCGGTTCGGCTCGCAGAGGGCGAGCTTGCGCAGGCCCGGCAGACGTCGCTTACCGCCGAACGCGGGTATCGAACGGCCCAACTGGAGCTCGCTGAGGTCGCAGGTTGGCCGCCGGCCCCCCTCCCGGAGCCGATCGGCGAGTTGGACGAACCGAAGCTAGCGCCACCGATCGAAGACCTCCTGCGCTTGGCGCTAGAACAACACCCGGGCATCGCCGCACGGCGAAGCGCGGTCGAAGAAGCGGAAGCGCTCGTGCAGTTGGAAAATCGCGAAGCTTGGCCGGAACCGACGCTTGGCGTGCTCTACACCCGCGAGTCGTTGCCCAACGTCCGCATCCACGAGCACATCATCCAAGGGACCATCGCCCTACCCCTTCCGCTATCTCAACGAAATCAGGAGAAACGCGCTCACGCCCGGGCCGAGCTTTCCGTGCGCCAAGCCGAACAGGAAGCGTTCGGACAGGCTCTGCTGGCACGGCTCACTCGGGCCGCGGTCGCCGTCGATGCGGACGCGAATCGTATCGCCGCGTACGGAACCGAGATCCTTCCCGCATTTGAGGGCAATCTCGCACTGCTACGCCGCGCCTTCGAGCTCGGCGAAGTCGATCTTCTCCAGGTGCTGGTTGCACGGGAACGACTGCTGCGGATTCAGCAAGACGCGTTGACCGCGCACCAAGACTACTACCGTGATGTCGCGTCGCTCGAAGCAGAAGTCGGCATGGAGGTATGGCCCGATGAACACAGTGAACATGATCAACACGAACATGACATCGGAGAGCACGATGACGAATAGGCACGAGTTGTTGCAATGGATAGTCGCGCTATCGCTGCTCGCGGGGTGCCAGAGTCAGCCTTCGCACGACGAACACGATGACCATGGTGAGCAGGACCAGGCCGAGCCTGGCGGAATGGTCCGCATATCCAGCATCGGCCTCGAACGCAGCGGAATTCGAACCGAGCCCGTTCGGCTCGAACGACTCGTTGGAGGGGTGGATGTTTCGGCAGAGGTCCAGCTCAATCCGAACCGCACCGCGCACGTCACGCCCATGGTCTCAGGTCAGATCGACGAGGTTTACGTCTCCCTCGGCGAGTCTGTGAAGGCCAAGCAGGCGCTGGCGACGATGCGAAGTGTGGCGCTCGGCGAGGCGCGCTCATCGGTCACCAACTCTCGTGCTGCCGTGGAAGTCGCCCGGGCCAACTTCGTGAGGCAGGAGGAGCTCAAGCGCGAGGGGATCGGGTCGCAGCGAGCCTATCTCGAAGCCCAAGGAGAGCTGCGCTCCGCCGAATCGGATCTTGCCGCCGCCAACGAACGATTGCAGGTGTACGGAGGGCGAAAAGGCGCAGGAAGTACGACGACCATTCGAAGTCCCTTGGATGGGATCGTCATCGAACGGCACGCCACCGCCGGCGAGGTGGTCTCGGACGGCAGCTCCCTCTTCATGGTTTCGGACCTCTCCCGAGTGTGGATCGTGGGCCGGGTCTATGAGCAGGACGTGGCGGCGGCACGAGTCGGGGCGCCGGCGGTGGTTTCGCTGCAGGCCTACCCCGGCAAGTCATGGCCAGGCGAGGTGAACTACGTCAGCCACACGCTCGATCCACACACGCGCACGCTCGACATTCGCGTCGAGCTCGACAACCCGGACGGGACGCTCCGACCCGGGCTATTCGGCCGAATCTCTCTGAGCCCGGAGGGCGACCTCACCGAACAGGTCTCGGTCATTCCGCAGAGCGCTGTGCAGCGAATTGAAGGGCAGACGCTGGTGTTCGTCGCAACGGACGAGCCCGGCGTCTTTCGCACGGCGTTTGTGACGCTAGGGGCGCGCGCGCGCGGCAAGGTGCAAGTCCGTGACGGTGTAGTCGAAGGCGATCAGGTGGTCGTCTCCGGCGCGTTCACATTGAAATCGGAGTTGCTGCGTGGCCAGCTCTCCGAGGGCGACCACCAGCACTGAGGGGAAACCATGATCGAACGTCTCATCGATTTCTCCATACGAAACCGGGCGGTCGTCGTCTTTGGCGTGTTGCTCATGGGAGCTCTCGGCCTTCGAGCGGCTCAGCAATTGCCCATGGACGCCGTGCCCGACGTCACCAATGTGCAGGTACAGGTCCTGGCCACTGCCCCGGCGCTTGGGCCTCTCGAGGTGGAGAAGTTCATCACGTTTCCGATCGAAACCGTCATGAGCGGACTTCCTCACCTCGCAGAAGTGCGAAGCCTCTCCAAGTTCGGCCTGTCGTCGGTCACTATCGTCTTCGAAGAAGGCACCGACATCTACTTTGCGCGACAACTCGTCGCCGAGCGCCTTCCCGAGGCGCGCCAGGCGGTCCCTGAAGGCTACGGGCATCCGACCATGGGTCCCATTTCAACGGGGCTTGGCGAGATCTACCAGTTCACCGTGGAAGGCGAACCGATGTGCCCGGTCGAAGGACCGGACACGGAGGACTGTTACACGCCGATGGAGCTCCGGAGCACGCTCGATTGGTACATCGCGTACCAACTCCGCTCGGTCCCGGGTGTGGTCGAGGTCAATACGTTTGGCGGACAGCTGAAAACGTACGAGGTCCAACTCGATCCCGCACGACTGACAGCGCTCGACATACCGCTGGGCGACGTGTTCGAGGCGATCGAGCGCAACAATGCCAACGCCGGTGGTGCCTACATCCGGCAGTCGGGCGAGCAGCTTCTCATTCGGGGCGAAGGATTGATCGCCAGTCTCGACGACATTCGCCGAATCGTGGTTGCCAGCCGCCACGAAGGGACGCCGATCACGATCAACGACCTTGGCTCGGTCGCGAACGCCCCGATGGTGCGTCAGGGCGCGGCGACCCACGACGGCGAAGGCGAGACCGTCATCGGCATCGCGATGATGTTGATGGGCGCGAACGCACGTGAGGTCGCGCATGACGTGGAAGCCAAGTTGGAGGCGATTGGGCCAACGCTGCCAAAGGGTGTGACTGTGCAAGCATTCTACGACCGCACCGATTTGGTCGACCGAACCATCCGCACCGTTGCGACGAACCTCATCGAGGGAGGTGTCTTGGTCGTGGTGGTGCTTCTCCTGCTGCTCGGCAACGTCCGGGGTGGGCTGCTGGTGGCATCGGTGATCCCGTTGTCGATGTTGGGGGCTTTCATCGCGATGCGCGCGGCCGGCCTCTCGGGAAACCTGATGAGCCTGGGCGCGATCGACTTCGGGCTCATCGTGGATGGATCGGTCGTCATCGTGGAAAACGTGGTCCGCGTCTTGAGCGACCGCCGCCCCAACAGTCGTGCGCTGAGGTCCACGGTGCACGAAGCCGCCCTCGAAGTCGGCAGGCCCGTCGCCTTCGCCGTCGCAATCATCATCCTCGTCTACGTTCCCGTGCTCTCGCTGCGCGGCGTTGAAGGCAAGATGTTTCAGCCGATGGCTTTGACCGTCGTATTCGCGCTCGCTGTCTCACTCGTTCTGGCCCTGACCTGGGTGCCCGCGCTTTGCACGTTCGTCTTTCGCAAAGGGGTCGTCGAACACGACACGTGGCTGCTTCGGAGGATTCGGACCTGGTACGCACCATTGCTGCAGCGCTCGCTGGCACGGCCGAAGAGGACGCTCGCGTTCGCATCCGGAATCTTCGCGCTGTCCCTGGCCGCCGTCCCGTTCCTCGGCGCCGAGTTCGTCCCGACTCTCGAAGAAGGCGCGATCGCGATGCACGCGATTCGGCTTCCCTCGGTCTCCCTCGAGGAGTCGGTCAAAGCGACGACGCGAGTCGAGCGCGTCCTCCTCGACCGGTTCCCCAATGAGGTCGAGACCGTCGTATCGAAAACCGGGCGGCCGGAAGTCGCAACCGACCCGATGGGCGTCGAGCTTTCCGACGTGATCATCATGCTCAAACCCGCTTC
>CALJYC010000297.1 GCA_937984275.1 uncultured bacterium
CAGGAGATCTGGCATGGCCAGGTCGGCCTCCGCATCACCGAAGTCGAGGCCTATCGCTACCCAGACGACAGCGCGAACCACTGCCGCGCCGGCCTCACCGCGCGAAACGCGCCGATGTGGGGTCCTCCGGGGCGCGCGTACGTCTATTTGTGTTACGGGTTGCACCAGATGCTGAATCTCGTGACGAACCGAGATGGGGAGGCGGCGGCGGTGTTGATCCGCTCGTGCGAGCCAATCGCGGGGCACCGCGCGATTCGTCGTCGGCGCGGCGGCAAGGAGGGTCCCGTGCTTCTGACCGGTCCTGGCAAGGTCGGCCAGGCGCTCGGCTTGGATACGACGTTTAGCGGGCATCCGTTGTACCGTCGTGGCGGGGTCGAAGTGCGTGAAGGCACGCGCGCCACAGACGTTGCGGTCGGCTCCCGAATTGGAATCGGCTACGCGGAGCCCGAGCATCAGCACGCGGAGTGGCGTTTGGCGATCGCTGGCTCGCCCTGGGTGAGTCACGTGCGACAGCTTCGGGGCGTGCAGCCATGAGCCCGCTCGCAACCACCTCGAGTGCCTACACCAACGGCATACTCGTCGAGGTGCAAAGCCGATATGTCGAGGATCAATCGCTCCCCATGACCAGGCGCTTTGTCTTCGAGTACACCATCACCATCACCAACAACGGCAACGAAGTCGTCCAGCTACAGACCCGTCACTGGATCATCACCGACGGCCTCGGAGACGTCGAGGAGGTGAAGGGGCCAGGCGTCGTCGGCGAGCAGCCAGTCCTCAGCCCCGGCGAGGGGTTTCGGTACACGAGCGGTGCAGTGCTGCCGACCGAGCGCGGAACGATGCACGGAACCTATCAAATGCACCGCGCAGATGGCGCCCAGTTCGACGCGACGATCGCACCCTTCCTGCTCGAGCGCCCCCACTCCTTGAACTAGAAAAAGGGGACACACGCCCTTGGCGTCAACCGGTGATGGGGGCGTCCCAGGCTGTCTTGATGGCCTTGTAGGTTTCAATGCCGGCTTCGGTGAGGTCTAGGGCGCCTTCGCCTACGAGGTGTTGGTGAATGTCCTTCGGGTCGGTCTGCCAGCCCTTGGGGATGTCGAGCTTCACGTTGACCGGGACGCCACCGAGGAGACCTTGCTCTTCCATCGTCCAAAGCGCTTCAGCCGCCAGAAACTGTCCGGCGATTTTGCGGTACTCTGGCTTGAGGTGGCTCGCCAGGGGAAACACGTCGTAGAGTCCGACGGCATCCCCGGGCACCGCGAGCGGCTGACGGAGCGCCTTGAACACCGGTGCGGCGATCGGCAGCTCCACGAGCTCGAGCCCGGCAATTTCCTGGCCTTGGCTGGCGTTCAGCGAGCGCTCGTAGGCGTCGCCGTGGCTCCGACTCACCTCGGCGGGCCGTGCGGAGCTGTCTAGAAGCACCGTAATCACTACGTACGGGCGCGGGTCTCGCTCTTCTGTCATTTGCGGGCGACTAGTTAGCGCATTTGTGGCCGCTTGGGTAGTCCACGTCGCCTTGACGTCACCCGGCGCCGTCGTTACCTGGACCGGCCTCCGATGCGCATCGAAATTCACCCGACCCATCCTCAGCCCCGGCGAGTCCACCAAGCGGTGGAAGTGCTCCGTCGCGGCGGCGTGATCGTGTACCCGACGGGGACCGTTTATGGCCTCGGTTGCGACATCCATCAGAAGAAGGCGGTGGAGCGCATCTATCAGATTCGACAGCTCAAGAAGGACCACCCGCTGAGCTTCATGTGCCCAGATCTGAGCAAGATCGCCCGCTACGCCCACGTGGACGACTTCGCCTACCGGATCATGAAGCGCTTGGTGCCGGGGCCGTACACCTTCGTGCTCAACGCGACGCGTGACGTCCCCAAGCTCCTGGTTCGGAAGCAAAAGACCGTGGGCATCCGGGTGCCGGATGACACGGTCGCGCGGGCACTGCTCAACGAGCTGGGAAGCCCCATTGTGTCGACCTCGGCAACCATTGGTGGCGAGATCCTCAACGACCCGGACGAGCTGCACGCGCGGTTCTCGCACGTCGACGCCTTCGTCGATGGAGGCTGGGGCGGCATCGAACCCTCGACGATCATCGACCTCACCGGAGACGAAGCGGCCGTCTTGCGACAAGGTGCAGGGCCGGTCGACTTCCTGTGACTACACGCGAATCGCCACGCCGCGGGCCTCTGCGATGAGGCCACGCAGGAGCTTCGTCCACTCCCGGTAGCGCGGAGCTTTGCGAACCTGTGCGACCAAGCGCTCTGCGGTCCAGTCGTCGCGACCCTGGTCCTGTGTCACAGCCGCCCAGTTGGCGAGGTGCTGATCCCATTGTTCGGCGGTCCATGAACCGACTTCGCCCGAACGAAAGATGAAGAGGTGATCGGCCGCAAGGTCGGCGCCCGCGACCCAAAGCCCCGTGTCGGACACGAACGGCCCAAGGGATCGGATGACCAGCTCACGCTCCGCGCCCCGCCCCAGTGGCTCGAGCGCGCGATCGAACTGCTCCCAGCTCCGCGTCAGCGTACGAACCCGCTCCTCCGAGATCGGCATGTGCGGCTTGAACGCGCCTGGCGCAACGCGGGCGTCGTGGTCGTCATAGATGCGAACGCCGTGCTTCTCCTCGGCTTCGCGATATGCCTGCAGTGCAACCTCGCGGGACGCTTGCCCGTCGATGTGAGTGAGGAAAGAGGTGATGAGAGGGCGAGTCACTGTGGGTTCCAGTTAATTGGGGGCCTCATGCTCGGTCTCGCGTCGAGACGCCTGGGACGGATTGTTCAACAGCGTTCGCACGCGGTCGAGGATCTGATTGGCGAGGGCGCGCTTGGTCATCTCCGGCAGTGGGGTGGCGGACTCGGCATCGACGAGCGTCGCGCGGTTGGTGTCGCCCCCGAGGCCCGCGCTTGCTTCGTTGGCGACGATGAGATCCGCTGCTTTTCGTTCGAGCTTGTCACGCGCCGACTGTTCGAGGTTTTCCGTTTCGAGTGCAAAGCCGACCAGGACGCAGGGCAGCTGGGCGCGTTTCGCGCCGACGTCAGCGAGAATGTCCGGATTGCGGACGAGCTCGAGCTTCAGGCTTCCGCCCTTTTTGATCTTCTGCGCTTCCGGTTGCTCCGGGCGATAGTCGGCGACCGCCGCCGCCATGATGACAACGTCGAAGCGATCGAAGCGCGACATGACAGCCTCGTGCATTTCTGTGGCCGAGCGAACCCGAACGACCTCGGCACCGTATGGAACCGGCAGGTGCACCGGACCGGTCACGATGGTGACCGCGGCACCTCGGCGCTGTGCCTGCGACGCGATCGCGTAGCCCATGCGTCCGCTCGAACGGTTCCCAAGGAAACGAACCGGATCGAGATCTTCGTGGGTTGGGCCGGCCGTGATCAGAATGCGCGAGCCCGAGAGGTCATCGGCATGACTGAGGTGGGACTCGACCTCTTCGGCAATGTCTTCGGGCTCCATCATGCGCCCTTCGCCGATTTCGCCGTTGGCCAGCGGGCCGGTCACCGGGCCGAGCACGACAGCGCCCCGCCCGGTCAGCGTCCGAATATTGGATTGCGTTGCTGGGTGCGACCACATGCGGTGATGCATTGCGGGAGCAAAAAAGACGTCCCGGCGCGCGCAGGCCAGCGTCGCGAGGACCGCGTCGTTGGCTTGTCCGCCCGTCGCCCGCGCCATCAGATTCATGGTCGCTGGGGCGATGACGATGGCATCCGCCCACTCGCCGAGCTCGACGTGGACTTCGCCTGCATAGTCCTCGGCCCACAGGTCGGTGACCGTGGGCTTCCCCGTCAGGCCGGCAAATGTAATTGGGCCCACAAAACGGGTCGCCGCCTCGGTCATGACGACCCGGACCTCGGCGCCACGCCGCATGAGCTCCCGCACGAGCTGCACCGCCTTGAACGCGGCAATTCCGCCACCCAAGCCAACGACGATACGCTTTCCCTGAAGGGACATCTTCGCCGCAGTCTAGCAGGGGCGGAGGCATTTGCGACGTACCTTCTGAGGCTTTCCGGACTGAACGGAAGGCCGGTATCAGCCGACTCGAAGGCTTCGCGAACACAATGCTCAGGGAACGGGAACGCCTGGGGCGGGGAACTGGTCGCAGAGCTCTTTGATCTCTCCGGCGACTCGCGAGATGAGCGCTTCGTTCTCCACGTCGTCGACGACGTCTGCCATCCAGTTGCCCAAGCGCTTCATCTCGTCCGGGCCCATGCCGCGACTGGTGATCGCCGGCGTGCCCAAGCGAACGCCGCTCGGGTCGAAGGGTTTGCGCGTGTCGAACGGCACCGAGTTGTAGTTGGCGACCATGCCGGCGCGATCCAGTGCCTGCGCCGCGACCTTGCCCGGAACATCCTTGCCGGTGAGGTCGATCAAAATGAGGTGGTTGTCGCTTCCGCCGGTGACGAGGTCGAACCCGCGTGACAAGAGCGTCTCCGCCAGCACACGGGAGTTGTCGACGATCGCGTGCGCGTAGGCTTTGAACTCGTCGGTGCTCGCAAGCTTGGCCGCAATCGCGATGCCTGCCGTGGTTCCGTTGTGGGGGCCGCCTTGAAGGCCCGGGAAAACAGCGCGATCGATCGCCTTTTTGTGTGCGTCGTCGCACATGATCATGCCACCACGCGGGCCGCGGAAGGTCTTGTGCGTCGTGCTGCTGATCACCTCGGCGTGGCCGACCGGGGAAGGGTGAGCGCCGCCGGCGACGAGGCCGGAGATGTGCGCGATGTCAGCGACGAGAATCGCCCCGACCTCTCGTGCGATCTCCGCGAACCTCGCGAAGTCGATCACGCGCGGGTATGCGGTCGCCCCGCAGAAGAGGAGCTTCGGCTTGTGCTCACGTGCGAGTGAAGCGACCTCGTCGAAATCGATGAGATGGTCGTCGCGGCGCACGCCGTACTGAACCGCATCGAAGTACTTTCCGGAAATCGAAACCTTCCACCCGTGCGTCAGGTGGCCGCCGCTCGGAAGCCCCATGCCCATGACCGTGTCGCCGGCCTTGCAGAAAGCGAAGTAGACGGCCAGGTTGGCGGGGGAACCCGAGTAGGGTTGCACGTTGGCATGGTCGACACCGAATAGGCTCTTGAGGCGCTCGATGGCGAGACGCTCGACCGCGTCGATGTTCTGTTGGCCCTCGTAGTACCGCCTGCCGGCATAACCCTCGGAATACTTGTTGTTGAGGACGCTGCCGCAGGCTTCCTGGACGGCGGCGCTGGCGTAGTTTTCGCTTGGGATGAGGCGCAGCTTGTCGTGCTGACGCTGCTCTTCGTCGGCGATGCATTGGGCGATTTCAGGGTCGGCTTCGATGAGGGGTAGATCGGCCATGTTATCTCCAGGTTCTCCTCTTGGGCGGGGCCTTAGCACGTTTGTCATATCGGTGTTATTCGGAGTGCCGTGAGCGAGTATTTCCCGAGCTCCGACGAGTTCGAACGGCTGAGCGAAGGCGCGACGGTGGTTCCGGTGTACCGCGAGGTCATCGCCGATCGCCTCACTCCCGTGCTTGCGCACGCCACTCTCGGCGACGAGGCCGGCAGTTACCTTCTCGAGAGCGTCGTCGGTGGCGAGAAGTGGGCACGCTACAGTTTCGTCGGTTTTGCGCCCGAGGTGATCGTGCGCGGCGTGGCGGACAAGTTCGAGCGCGTGCTCGGCCGCGACGTGCAACAAGAGCTCGGCGTCGATCCTTGGCAGCGCCTCCGCGAAACGCTCGCGGAGTGGAAGCCGCCGGACGTCGATTGGCTGCCGCGTTTCTGGGGCGGCGCGGTCGGCTACGCGAGTTACGACGCGGTGCGCACGTTCGAGCCGACCGTGGGCGAAGCGTTGGGGCGCGACGACGACTGGGAGTTTTGCTTCGCGATCGGTGGAACTGTTTTGATTTTCGACAACGTGCGTGGCACGTTGCGTGTCGTCGTCCCCGCGCGCGTCGACGGAGACGCAAGGGGTGCATACGATCGGGCCACGGAGCGCATTGAAGTTGCGCTAAGCGCGCTCGACCATCCGACTTTGCCGCGAAGGTTGCATCCGCCGAGGTCGAGCGCGGAGCTCGAGCTTCCTGCCTCTTCTTTCGATCGCCCCGGTTTCTGCGCGGCGGTCGAGGAGGCCAAGGAGCACATCCGGGCGGGGGACATCTTCCAAGTGGTACTGTCGCAACGCTTTCGCGTTCCTCTTGGCGATACCGACGTGTTCGACGTTTATCGCGCAATGCGGATCATCAATCCGAGTCCGTACATGTACTTCCTTCGGCTTCCCGATCGCGTGGTTGCGGGCGCCAGTCCCGAAACCCTGGTTCGCCTCGAAGACGCTCAGGTTCACGTGCGCCCGATCGCAGGAACTCGACATCGTGGACGCAGCGAAGAGGAAGACCGTGAGATCGAGGAGGATCTTCTGGGCGATCCCAAGGAACGTGCCGAGCACGTCATGTTGGTGGACCTCGGGCGCAACGACGTCGGCCGCATCAGCAACGCCGGAAGCGTGAACGTGACCGACCGCATGCTCATCGAACGCTACTCCCACGTCATGCACATCGTCTCGAACGTCGTTGGCGACCTCGCGCCCGGCCGCGATGCACTAGACGTCCTGCGCGCCACGTTCCCCGCGGGCACCCTGAGCGGCGCCCCCAAGGTCCGCGCCATGCAGATTATCGAAGAGCTCGAGCCCGAGCGCCGGGGCGTCTACGGCGGCGCAGTCGGTTACATCGGCTTCGACGGCAACATGGACGTCGCGATCGCAATCCGAACCATCGTCGCGCACAAAGACGAAATGTGGCTCCAAGCCGGCGCCGGCATCGTCGAAGCAAGCGACCCGGACAAGGAATACGAGGAGACCGTCAACAAGGCACGGGCGGGACTGGTCGCCGTAAAGGCCGGGCAGCAGGCGTAGACGAAAGAACAGAGACCCGCGCCCCCGTGCGGACCGTAGGGCGCGCACCCGCTGCGCCCCCACGCCCCAAAACGCATAACCTGCACGCCGTAGCCTGAGATTCCCCTGCGAAACCGGGCTTCCGTTTGGCACGGCTGATGCATCTTGTTAATGGCGTTTACTGAACCGGGGAGGTTGCACATGCGTTCTTCATCGCTCGGCCTGGCGGCGGCGGTCGCCGTCCTTCTGAGCGGATCGTTTCAGCAAGTTGCGGCGCAAGATGTCGAGCAGGCGAGCCAATCAAAGAAGGGCGCCTCGCTTTCGACCGAGCTGAGATTCCGCATCTTCACCACGTCGTATCGCTGGTCGAGCTATCGCTCGGGCGCCATGGACCTACCCGACTCGGGAAAGCGGAGCCTCTATGTGGTGCCGGCCTTGGGTGTGCGCTTCTATCCGAAGAACAGTCACGGCGTGTTGGTCGACGTCGACTATCGATTGGACATGGACGTCGACAGCGGTGCCGAGTTTCTCTGTATCTTCGACTGTCCGCCTCAGTTGTGGACGGAGTTCGTCGTTGCGCATGCGGGATATGCCTATCGGTACGTCATCCGGCCGCGCGAGTCAGGACGCCTAGCATGGACGCTGACGCCGCACGCAAGTGTGGCCGCTGGCGCGTCGTACACTGAGGGAAGCGCACTCTTCAACCAGCGCGAGCAGTCAGCCGTCGTCGGAGCGCGGTTCGGGCTCGACATCGACCTTCACATCAATCGCTTCTTCATGGGCTGGACGCTTCGATACGAGATCCTGAAACACACCAAAGGCAGCCTTCGATTGTCCCACTTCGTTTCCTGGAATGTCATTCCGGTGTTCGCCATCGGCGCCGTCATCGGTCGCGAAGTACGGGCGCCGGTTCCTTAGAGGCACTGCCGAGAACCTTCCCAGGTTGAGAATTGGGGCTTTTTCCGGCGCGGCGGACGGGACTCGAATCCGGACGAACCGCATAATCCCGCAGGAAAACCAGGGGATTCCGAAACCGAATCGCACGCGACCTTCAGTGAACCTGAGGCTAAGTGCGCGAAAGTTGGTGCGCGTGCGATTGCTTGTGTGCGATTGAACGAAGGCAGCGACACGCAGGCCGGTGGCGATGTCGAGCACCCCGGTGCCGAGCAGTTGAGTGCCGCGCAGGTCGCACGAGCAGCCGCGTTCGACGCGTTCGCGAAGCTCGCCTTGGCCTACTTCGAGAACCCGAGCACGGAGCTGCGCGCCGCGTGTGAAGCCGCTGCTTTCGTCGTCCGCACCATGCAGAAGGTCGGCTAGCTGGGCCTACGGCTGCGCCCCAAACGCACCCACGTCGCACATCCTGGTAAGGTCGCTGGGTAAGTTCGTACGCTCCACCATTGCACACCTTACCTAGGCTGCGGGCCAGCCGTGTTGGTCCGTCGTCAGAAGTCCCCCCATATCTCGTTCATATAAGCGACGGTGATCCCCGCGGCGAGGACACCGCAAACAGCAAGGGAGACGCCGACCCCGACGCCAATCCGCTTTCCACGGGGCCAGCTCCCGTATTTCGGGACTTCCCGTGGCGGCCTCGGTACAACTCGCAATCCCGCAAAGTCTACCTCGAGCCGCAACCAAGACCCTTCGGATGGCGGCGCCGGCGGACCAAGCTCTTGAACCAGCAGATCAGGCGCGACACCTTGTTCAACCTCCAAGAGCCACCGCAGCCACTCGAGATCTGACCCCTCCAGCCATTCGAGATCTAACGCGGGCTCTTGCGCGGTCCGCTGATCTCCTTGCGCGTTCACGCTCAGCGGCAACGCCACCAACCCTGCAAGCACCAGCGCCAAGAAAAGCCTCATCACACCTCCCCGGTTCAGGAAGTGCCGTGATGGAGGTGCATCAGGCGTGCCAGGTGGAAGCCCGGTTTTGTTGGGGAATCTCGGGGTGTGCGGCGCAGGTTCTGCGTTCAGGGCAGGGGCGCACAGCATCAAAAGAACAACAGAAATTGATCTTTGAAAATTTATCGTGAATGAGCGAACAAACATGTTGGAAACCAGTGCTTTAATGTAAAAAAAGAGAATTTAGTACATCAAAGATTAGACGGGCTTGTTACTAAAGTCCAGATTAAAAGAAAGGTTAAAGCCTTCAAGTATTTTGTTGGTAAAAGGCTAATTGATTTTATGAATCTGAAGGC